>JBIPMB010000081.1:0-9188 GCA_044369355.1 Gammaproteobacteria bacterium
ACAACTGAAATAAAAAAACCATACGAGAAAAAACCGCTAGCAGCCAACAGGACAGAGGAAGATTCTTGTGGCGATGAAGAGAATCCATTTGAAATCGAAGTGCGTGATCCTTCTGATATTGAGAAGAGAGATGCGAGAATTCCGCGTAAAAATGAAGACATTTCTCGCTCAAAAGAACGAGACAGTACTGATTCTCCTCGATATCTAAGTAATATATCACTGTTTGACGATGATATGGGGCTACCATATCCATCATCATCTGCTAGCTTCGACCCCAATTCGGATTCAGGTGTAACATATAGCGCTACAAGTGGGAGTGTGGGCATATCGTCAGATGCACACAGATTATCGTCTTTGTATTATGCACTGAAGAAAGTGTATGAGCATTTAACACAAGCAGAGGATGGCTATAAACACTTTTCTTTGCCAGAGTTAAATCAGTATTTAGAGCAATTAACCGAAATTGAAGCGGATAGAAGGTTGACGGTTAGTGACCAGGTGCTATGGGAGACTTTAAATCCACGCGATGGTTTTCGAGCAGAGCAATTGCTTCCCCGCGAAGAAGGGGGAGACGATATTTTAAGTCTAGCTATTGAACGGCATAAAGAGGATTATCTGCCGGATTTTAGCTCCAAGCTAAAAGACATAAACGGAATATACGAACCCGCTGGCAAGAAACATTATTTTGAAAGAAAAGCGGATAACCATATTCATCTTATGTTAAGAGATGGCGAATCTCTGTCTATTGAAGAATATCGCGAGGCTGTAAGAGAACATAAGGTGATCTGCCAGGATATGAATGGTGGATTTGATGTGAATATCTGCATTCACGATCATAAATTTACCCGAGAAAATACGGAACAAACAGCGATCATCGTGACTCGATTGGGACTAAATTTAGTGGATGAACGAGCTGTTGAGGATAAGGATAAACTCATTCATAACAGAGTGCGCGAGTTGTCGCAGCAAATGAGAGATTACGAACCTGCTACTGCCTCCGACTTAAGTAACGAAAAATGTATTGACAAAGACGTATTGTTCCAGTACAGAATGATGACACCTGAGGGTTGTTTGCTGCCTGAGTCACCATTTTTAGATGAATCGGAACGTGAAATTTATTTGGATGTTATATCTCAATGGGAACAAGAAGAGGCTTGGTCTTACCTCAACGCAGAAGATATTTTAAACACGGTATTGCCAGCAATCGTTGCAGGAACAGATGCTTATGAACAAGAAAAAGTTTTGGTGCATTTAAAGCTACTGAATGATGATGAAAACTGGGCCTTAAAAAATGCAATGGAACGCCGCGCAGAGGAAAGAAAGCAGAGTTGCGAAGAAGCACTAAAACGTGGAAGAGCGTCCGATGAAGATAGTTCTGGGAATGAAAATCCGGCATATTCAGGGGATGAGACTTCTTCTTTAATACAACGCGAAAAAAGCGCATCACCCGATCGATTCTCTAAAAAGCGGGATGGAGCTAGAGCTGGAAAAAATGTTAGCTTTTGGAGGGGTACTGATGAAGAGATAGAGATAGTTGATGACAGTGAAGAGAATAGAAGTTCAGAGATCCCAACTTTTTAATACATGTAAAGGTTAAATCATTCGTTGATAAAATAGTTGATTCTGGGCGGCTCACGAGCTGTGCCTACAAAGGGTCCGCGGAATATTCTATTGATGTGGCAACTTGCTACAAAGCACAGTAGTGATGGACGGGTGGTGACCGGGCCCGGCCAGCTAGGAACTATAATATTTAACCCTGGGTCATGAATTCGTTTGGTTCTGTGCAAATCAGCATCGTATTCATTTTTATCAACGAATGACTTAACCTTTACAGTAATGGCGGTCGGGTAGATCTACACTATCGAAATCTACTCATAGATATTGTATAATGCGCGCATACGATGCCCAATTTCCATGCAAGGGCCATGGCTGGCGTGATGAGAATAGTTATTTTAGTGAGGTGAATTATGGCAGTACCTGCAGAACAATTAGGCGAAATGCAAGAAAAATTAGAGGCTTATAAACTTCTGATTATTCGTCGAAATGAAATAATGTATAATAAGAAGAAGGATTGGAAACCAGAAGTTAAAATAAAAGTCAAAGAAGAGCCAAAACTCACAGAAGAGCAAAAGAAAGTCACAGTAGCCGTTATGCTAGCTGACGAATGCGCAAACGCCAGTAATGCTCTTAAAGAAATTACTCAGCAAGCTAGGCTCGAAGGAAAGTCACCTCTTGAAGGAATCAATTCAATAAGCGACTTTGAATACGAGATATCTGTGAAGCTTGATGAAATTTTTGATTTTTCTCCGTCAAACAAGGACATCTTAAAACCCATCTTTAATAGTAAGCAGCCTGTGCAAGTGAGTAGTATCCTTTCAGAACTAAACAAAAAATGGAAAGAAGAATGGCTAAATGTAAATAAATTGATTAATGAGGGCGCTCTAGGCCTAGAGTTAGCCACCGAATGGCAAGAAAACGAGGCTAAAATAAGCGAGCTTAAGAACATCTTATTTCCGCCTTCAGAATCATCACAACCAGCTCCTGCCGTAAGCTCGCAAGAAACACAAGAAATGCTAGAAAGGCTATATAGATTTCGAGAACAGATACAACTTTATAAAAATAATGCCATAAAATTTTATCAAATAAACGAATATGAGCGAAATGTAGCGGTTATGCTATGGCTGCATCCACACTGGGAGCGTAATGGTATCGCGACAAAATTTGACCTTAGTAGTCTAACAGAACCAGATAACTTACCTGAAGATGCAACACAAAGGCGTACTCTTTTCATGGATTGTTTAGACTTATGTACACTGAATCTGGATATAAAGGTAAATGGGCCATCCCCTGAAAAAAATAAAAGAATAAGAATTTTGGAAAATCTGATCGATCTAAGAGCAATGATATTTCCTTCTCCAAGCTCCCAATCTAGGCTAAAGGCTGATGAGCTTAAACAGGGCAGTGACAATATTTTAAGAAAAGTAAATGCATTAAAGTGTAATCTTGATCCTGAGGAACAAGGTGAAGCCGTATCAATATTAAATAGTGTTCGCAACGAGCATGAAGAAGCTATTAAGCAATTAATGCAGCAACCGTGGATAAAGCACTTAAAACTAGACGAACAGGGTCTGGACAAACCAGATCTGTTTAACAGCATGAACTTGCCATTACCGCTTGACAAAGATAATGCTCTTGTGGCGCTTGAAAATTTGAGGCTATGTACAGAGTACTGTAGGCTCTCTGCTTGGCAACATGAAATGTTAGATGAAATTCAAGAGCAATGTCAAGATCTTGATCAGCAAAAAGCTTTTAAAGACATTAAAAACAGCAATTTATCGAAAAAAGTCAAAAGTGAAGCATGGAAAGAAGTACATAAATTCATTGCAAAATCAGAACACGCAAAAGATTGGAAGGACTATGGGGATAAAAAGAAAAAATGTCGAGATGAACTGCTAAAACGATTAAAATCGCAACCGCAACTACATCCCGGCTCTGCTCTTGGCATTAAGATCGGAGAAGGGAAGCAGACAGACATTATAAAGGTATTAACTAATCTTTCTGCCGAACTACCAGATCTAGAAGCGAAATATACGTCTACTGACACAAACGATTCTGCAAAAGGCGGAACTTTGATTTCTAAAGAAACCGGCGTATATAAAGCGGAATTTAAGCCAAATGGCATTGTGTCGATTACAGGTCCACAAGCCTGCACCCAGGGTTTAGACGCCGTATTAACGGTGTTTAAACAAGCGGGTGTTAAAGCTGTGGATATAGAAGTGATTAAAAAGTCTGATGGAACAACAATAGACGATGCAGCAACTTGTGCAATTCTTAAAAAAGCTATTGCACAAGATATAGCCCCAGTTATAATGAATAAAACTGCATATCAAACATTAGAATACATTCAAAGTAAGATTAGCGACGCTGCTGTTGTTAAGAAATATATTACAGCTGTTGTGAGCTCTGGAGATAAGGCCGCGCAAGAAGAATTAATCAACGGAATTCCGGGATTAAACAAGGATCAGAAAGATAACTTATTAGCTAAAGTTGCTAAAAAAGATTTATCCGTAGTATCAGATATTTTGGCTACGCCGACTCCCGCTGCGTCTGTAAACTCCACAGCAGAGCAACAGCGGCCAGTAAATATCACACCACATACTGGAAGGATATCGCCCTCTGTGCAAAGGAATAGCAATGTTCCATCATTTACTCGCCCGAGCAGCACATCATCAACACTAGCCGTAAATTTATCCGGCAGTTCGCAAAAATTTCTCACATTTAAGGAAGATGATAAGCAGCCAGTTGATGAGAATTTAAATCCGAATCCGCGCCGTGGTAGTAGTCTTACCGCAAGTTGAGAAGAACAAGCTTCGGAGCATTGAGCGGTTCGCGAGCGCCCTTACAGAACGAGCCACGGAACGTCGTAGGGGCGGCTCGCGAGCCGCCCGAATAGCTCTGTGGAATAACCTCTTTCATCGCATTTTCAGGTGGAACGCGTATAGCCCGATTTAATTTATAAACAGATCTAAAATTAACTTAAAAAACAATGAGTTATAAAGAAAAGCCCAAATCAGCCTGAATTTTAAACAACTGATAATGAAGCTTTTCTTTCCCTGGTCTTAAGGAAATCTTAATAATTGCCGCCCTAATTTACTGTATAATGGGCGCATATGATGTTCACATTTCCATGCAAGGGCCATGGCTGGTGTGATGAAGATAGTTATTTTTAATGAGGTGAATTATGGCAGCGGTAGAACAATTTACGGTTCAGCAGCTTCAAAATCGTTCAGACTGGATTCGAGAACAGTTAGGTAAATTGCAGAGTGCTAATCTTTTAGAACAAGGTCCATGTATAAACGATGTGCGCGACATGCGCGATAATTATAACAGCTTTGTGGGGCAGTTAGTGCAGCAAAAACAGCTGAACCTAGACGCTCCTGCTCAAGCGAATGTGCTTTCTAGCATGCAGTTACTGCAAAATATTCAATTATCAGACAGACCAGCTACAATTAAAGTGCTTCAACAAGCTAAAAGATGTATACAATACTGTCTGCTAGGTCAACCTGGCGTAGCTCTTAATCCAAACCAAAACAATGAGAGCAAACAATTATTTAGTGCGATATGCAGCAATGCACACTTGGCATGGTCCCCCTCTGCCCCGGTCGATGGGCAATCTGCAGGCCAAGAAGATGACGCTAGCGAGAGAGAAAAATTAATCGCTCGCCAACAGAAAATAATACAGGATGCGTGGAATAAGCAGGGTAACTTGTCAGAAGGTGAACGACGAGTTCAATCAGCTATTGCGGCGGCTCAGGATGGGCGGATAGAAAGCGGGCGAGTATTTCAATTAATTGCTGAGGGCGATCTAGGTGATGAGTTAGCACGAGAATCGAACGAAAATGAGGCTAAAATACAAGTGCTAGACCAAAAGCTTGGGCTTTCGAATCCATCTCCATCTCCATCTCCATCTCTATCTCAACAATCCTCTGCCGTTCCACCAGCAAATCCTGCTGTGGTTATACCCCCACCAGCAAGCGCGGGAGCAATTTTTCGAGTATTAACCAATCTTCAACACGATCTGCCAGCAGTAGCAGACAAGGCGACGTATGCACAATTACCTGACGGAAGCAGAACTTTAACTTCTAACGCAGGTGCTGAAGAGTATACAGCGACATTTCAACCAAGCGGCGAAGTGAAAATTGAAGGTACAAAAGCCTATACCGATGGTTTAGACGCTGTGTTAGATGTGTTTATAAAAGCGGGCGTTAAAGCTGTGGATATAGATTGCCCTAAAAAAGCGGATGGAACTACTGATCAGGTTCGTCTAGGCGAAGTTATGGCACAAGCGATTCAAAAAGGTGTAGCACCTATTTTTAAAGACGGAAATACATTTCTGCCAAGCGCAGGTTTATTGCAGGTGATTTTAGCGTCGCCTACGACGCCACAAGGCCAAGAACAAGCGCTTGCTGAACAATATGTACAAACAATTTTAAACTCTGGTGATGATGCATTGCGTCGTGAACTGATCGATGGGTTGAACATATCAACTCAAGAAAAGGTCGCTTTGAAAAATTGTAATCACGGAACTAAGGAAGAGATTGCAGCGCTAGCTAAACAACTTGTCACAGCAGTAAGCGCGAGCCCAGCGAGTAATCCTGCTTCTCAACTGACTACAGATCCATCGGCAACAGTAAAGTCAAGGTCTACATCGAATCCAATGCCTGACTCAAGAACACCGCCGTCTTCGCAAGGGCATGCATCATCTGCTAGCTCGAGCCAGACGTTGTCATCGGACAGGTCGTCGTCGTTATCGCAGCAGTTAGACCCTAGCGATCCGTTGTTATGGTCTAGCCCGTTTGGTTCATCTTCAAGGGCGGCTACTTAAAAAATGAGGAAGGTAAGATGGCAAGTTCAAAAGAACATATAGCAACATTGTTGGCGAAAGCGCCAGCTCTCTTGGTACAGGTCGGTACTTGGTTGAATGGCATACCTCTTCCCCAAGATGAGAATACACGAAAGATAATACAGGGCCAAATAGCGGCAGTTGCTTTTTCAATCACATCATCAATTAATGATACAGATCTTACAGGAAAGTATAGAAGTAATTTGTATGAATTAACCAATTTTTGCGAACCGAACCTTTCTTCAGAGGAAAGAGAATCTAGGCTTCAAAACTATCAGCTTTGCTTACAGTTTTATATTGCGCGAGAAGAATCTCAAAAAAAGAGTTCACAAAAAAGCAGGGCTGCACTTATAAAATATTGGGGGCTTATTGAGAAACTTATAGACAATGGAAAAAAAGAAGCCTATCTCGATGTTTGTGAACTTCTAGAGATAAAAAAATCTGTGCTTAGGCAGCCTGGCGGAGTTGAACAAAAGAAACTGATCAGAGCAGCAAGAATATTAGGAGTGATTGTTGATGCAGGCAGCTTTAATTCGGATGGAACCCTTATTGCTCTTGTAGATCAATTATTGACTGACGATAATTATAATCAGTATGTTAAGGGAGAAGATCTTGCTCATAATTTCGTGATTGTTCATATGATTGAGGCTTGGAAAGAAGGAGATACTTTCAGTAAAAAGTATATTGCCAGCAATCGCGAGAAGGTGCAGAATTTAAAAAATTTTAGGGTTCGTCCATCCGAGAGTAATGATAAAGACGAAGCGGCATACGCATCTATGGAGAGACTATTCGATTCTCAAAGAGAGCAGAAGGATGAAGAAAAAGAGAGCTCGCCATCAGCAGTACCAGCATTGCAGTCCAGCCCAAACTTAGGTCAAGTATCTTCATCGCCGAGAAAACTTCCAAACTTTCCACTCTCCAGTCCTATACGACGCAGTACGCATACGGATTCGCCGTTGCGGCAGGGGCCTCCGTCGGTGCCACCCGTAGATCGATCGTTGGTGCTTAAAGGAAAAATGGCATCACAGACATCAACATCGTCTGGTAGTCATGACCACATTGAATTATTGGGTGAAAACGCAGATCTTACCGCGTTGTTAGGCGGTAAGATCTTGGATGACGAAGATTCGAGTGAAAGAAAAAGCATTTCTGCAATAACTCTGGATACACAAACGCCAGAACTAAGTCCCTCCAATAACTTCGATGATGAAAAAAGCGGGCCGGAACAGTATGATAGTGACGAAGAGTGGGATGATCAAGAAGAACCCAAGGAGGCAGTACCTCTTATTAATAGCGGTGAAAGCTCACACCTATCATCAAGTTCGTCGTCAGAATCTCAACTCATAGCGCAATCAAAGACAGAAGAAGATGGATCGCTTAGGAGTCAGTTATTAAAAGTTATAGATCTTCTATCTTCAAAGAAAGAACCTACAGAAACGCAGAAGCCATTAGGAGAAAAATCTGAGTTTCAGATCGCCGCTGACAGAGATGACAGAAGCGCATCTGAATCTGAGCAGGAGGGTGGCCCTATATTTTTTAGCTTAGGGAGTTTTAGCGGGGAGGAAGAATCACCTAGAGAACTCAAAGATGAAAATAGTAAAGGTAAAGAAGAAGCTACTGAATCTTCTGTTGATTCTAGTTTAAACTTAGGTTCTTCGCCTTTGCCATTAAGCGTAAGTTCACGCGCGCTATCTTCATTCGATACAGATCCAAGTTTATCAATTGTTGATGAAGACGCAATAGACAGCGTTAACAAAGCGTCAAAGGCCATACATGAAATAGTGAGCCAGTCACAAGCAGCAATATTGGAAGCTGGCGAAGCAAATGTTATGGGACAACCAAAATTCATGTATGAGGAAGAAGATTCTCAAGAACAATTGCATGTGGCAGTGCGGCAAGCAATTGCTAAAGATGCAAGAGGGGTACTCGTACTTGTACGAGAAAAATTAGAAGCCTTAGATACACGAAGTCGTGAAATTGAACGGGATTTGCCTAAGCTAGAAGGTGCAATTGGAAATGGAGAAAGTGAAGCACGTTTGGCTGCAAGCAAGGCACAAAGTGTGTTAATAGAAGTACAGGTTCCCTTAAAAAAGGCAAGATCAGATGCTGCATCTGCCTTAGTGAAGGCTGTTAAAAATGAAACGCAAGCAATAAATGAATTTATAGTTGCAATACCAGCAAGATTGCAAGGTGCGGTGGGAAGCATGGAAGAATTATTGCGTGAGGTAAATGCTTTAGAAAGAGAACTCCATGAAAAATTGGGTGCAGTCGAAGAAGCTATTGAGAAAGCACATGATTTAACAAGCGAGGATGGTGAAGGAATACACGCCGAACTAAATATAGCTATGGAAGCAGCAGCAATAGCTATAGGTCAAATACGAGCAGAAATAAATAGCATAGAGGACAAGCAGCAAGTTATAGCAGCGGGGCTAGCGGCAGTAGAAAAAATCGTAGAAATAGCAGCAGAGAATGTACTTCCAGCTTGGAGATGGATAGAAAGGGATAAAACTCGAGAGAATAAGGCTGAAATAGTGGAGAATGCAATTCAGGTATTGCAAGAACTAGATGCCGCTAGTTTGATCATCCAAGAATTGCAGCCAGCTATAAATGAATTGGCCAAATTGAGTATACCAATACCAGATGTAGTTCGTACTATCAACGAGCATATACTTGAGGCACAACGGAGTGCAATAGACGCTGGAACTCAAGCTCAAACAGAAATCTGGGCTGCACAAAAACAACTTGAAGAAGTTCATGCAGTAATACAGACAGCACAAGACGCAGT
>JBIPMB010000338.1:0-3635 GCA_044369355.1 Gammaproteobacteria bacterium
CCCCAAAGCGATGACCTAATCATCGCCACACACGAGCCGATCGGGAATGTTGACGGTTCCGTCCTGTTCTTGAGTGAAGGGCTGATCATCAAACCCCAGATCGCCGCAATGCGTTTGGGCGGGCGTGTCATTGGTTACGGCGGAGGCTCGGGCAACATTGCCGATCGCTGCAAAGCTCAGTTACTCGCCGCGATCGAACAATTCCAGCCCCGTGAGATTCGCATCCTACCTGATGCAGGCTGGGCGGTGAATCGTGGCGTTCGGGTTGCGCTGCAATCCCTGGTATCGCTCCTATCGCCGGTCGTGCCGGTCATGCTGGGTGATTGGGGTCAGGCCAACGACAGCGAGAAAGCTATCGGAGACATTGACGATGTTTCTCCCGATCGCCTCGCTTCAATCCAATGGCGACCCGGTGCGGAGCTACTGCCCGATCGCCCCAAACAGAAATCATCGAGCCTCTATCAGCGATGGAAAGCCCAGGCGATCCTCACGGGTGAAGCACTGCCGGGTCGGTATTTCGGCGAATCCCTCGATCGCTTTCCTAAACGCGGCCTGACCTTCATGTCGGGTTCGACTGGCTCCGGCAAGACGACGGCGATGGAATCCATCGCCAAAGACTATGACCAGGTAATTTACTTCACCAGCCAGGAATCCACGGCACAACAGGCCACCCTGGAAATTTTGGGTGAGGGTTTCTACCGGAAGGAAAAGCAGCGCTTACGACGCGGTGACAGTTTCGGATCTTGTATCGCCGCATTGGACGAACGCAACGGAACCGACTGGGCGAACGTCATCGACCCGTCACTCCGATCCCTCGTGATCTTCGATGAAGTCGAAACGATAACGTCCTGGGTGGACAACCAGACCGGCGAGATTAAATCGAAATTTGAGGCGATCGTCTCCGGGGCGAATCATCTCCTCTGTGCCAGCGCAACAGTGCGACAGGCTGACCTGAAATTGCTTGAGGATATCCGAGGCGAAAAGGCCACGGTGCTGACCTTGCACCAAGCCCCGATCGCTAAGACCGTCGCGATCGAGACGATCGAAAAGAAAAACCCCACCGAGGCAAACTTTAACCAACGGATTAAAGAAGTCATTGATCGCGCCCTCGACGGCGAACCTCAAGGGCTGTTCTCAGGCGGTCAGGCTCTTTCATCAAAAACTGGGACGGCGGCGATCGAGGCTATCGCAATCTCTCGGGGGATACCTCCCAAGAAGATCGTCCGGCTCGATTCAGAAACCATGCGAAACCCGGATCGGCCTGAGTTTGGTTTCAGTCGTTGGGGCGCTGAGAAACAGGAGGCACTGCTAGATTCCGCCCTCCTGGCGATCGGATCGCCTTCGCTGCGTAACGGCTTCTCTGTCTTAATCGAGCGGTTCAAAACTGTCACCGTCATCGACGCGGGACACCTCAATCCGCAAGATGGAATCCAATACGCGGATCGGTTCCGGCGCGTCACAGACCTTCGGATCTGTATCACCGAGAGCGATCGGCAATCCCTTTACGGCGGCGAAACCGACCCCGCCAAAATCAAGCGGATCTTGATGCAGAACGGGCGATCATTCCACGGGATGAAATCAACCCAGACCGATTCCCCCTGGCTTGATTTCCACTGCCGATCGGCGGCGTTGCACAACCTAGGCTTTATCTCAAAAGCCACGATCCTCGCTGAATACTTCTCTGAGCTGGGTCATACGGTCACGAAGCGGGTCGCTCGCTGTGGCCTGAAAGGTAAAGATCTACAAGAGTGGAATGAGAGCCTGAAAGCCTGTGGCGAGCTGTACAAATCCAGTCTCATGGATGGGGCGGATCTATCACCCCGTGGGCTTGAGGCGATCGAGGAACAGGACACCCAAAGCACAGCCGACTATTGGGCGCTGCGTAAGGGTAGCCTCCGGCGCAAACTTGATCTATGGGGCGAAGGCCACGATGAGGATGGCAACCGAGCCTTTAACGTTCCTTTGCCGTTCTTGCCGGAACTAATCGCCCAGGTCGAGCACGGCCAAATTCACAAACCCTGGAAACGATCCTTTACGGCGCTGTGCCTGAGTGACGAGGATCGCGATTATCTCGCCTACCAGAATCGCAAATACACGCACCGGCTTACCCGAAAAGGTCTGCGCCACAACCCGGCGATCCGGTCGATCGCAGGACAGTTCGCCGTCATTCAAAAGCTGGGCGTCTTGGACTTTGTGCGTCAGTTTGCCGTGACAGACGTTGACGACAAAACCTACCGGGATCTATCCGTCTGCGAACAAGACACGGACAGCACCGCCCTACGGGACGACCTGGGACGGCGAATCGTCAGCGCGATCGACCCGGCTCAACATTTCTCGATCCGTGGCGAGCGCATCAGCCAGATTGCGGCACAGCTCCGAACCTTTGGCCTCGATCGCGTCAACTATGCGCTGGGAACCTCGATCCAGCCCAACGACCCACCCAAGCCAAAACCGGCTGAGTCTGACGATGCCTACGAGCGCCGTCGAACCCGGTGGATCAAATCTCAGCCCGCCCAACGTTGTGGCGAGACAGAGCAATCCGCCTCGTACCGCACCAAGATCGCTAAATGGGAATCAGAAGGGGCACAGCCGCGCCGTAAGCCACGTTTAGCAAAACCCGAGACGGACGACGCCTACCGGCTCCGGCGTCAGGCATGGCTCGATCGTGAGCCGGTACAGCGACCCGCCGAAACGATGGAGCAATATCGCAAGCGCTGGGAACGAATGAAAGCCGATGGAAGTTGGGCGGAAGTTGACGGACGCCAGGTCATCACCCTGCTTCGCCAATACTTCAAAGCCCGCACCTTTGCCGATCGCGGTCGGCACACAGACCAGGGTAAAGGCGTTCATGTTTTGAGCCTTGACGATGTGTTGAACACGTTCAAGGTCAAGCTCGAAACCACAGCCCGCCGGAACAAATCGGCTCAGGATAGCGGCGAACCTCTTAGCTCGTTTGCCTTCTCGGATATGCCCGCAATGCACCGCCGATCGGAGTTTTTCGGGCTGTGGAAGCAACAGCATGATCACCGGATAGATCAGGCTAATTCGGGTGATGGATCGCTATTTCCTAACAAGACTCCGGATCTTCAGGCAAATAACGATCCAGGCATTGAATTAGCAACCGTGCCTCGATTCATTAGCCACACAGCCGGATGGAGCGCGACCGCGTTCGACCCGCCGTGTAACTGGGTGATAACCCGAATCGACGGTTCGATCGCGACGATTCAGCCCGTTCACCGGCCTGAAATCGAAAGCACGGTACAACTGGCGTCAGTCCCGGCGGAGTGCCTTGTGTTCGCGTAAATTCCCAACCCTAACCCCGCCCATCCCCAACCCCGCCAACTCCGCACCGCGCAAGGATTCCAGCCCGCGCAAGGTTTTGCAAAAAAACCGAATTGACCGGGGCTAGCCCGTATCGAACAATCGCATCGGTTTTAATGCAGTTATTGCATATCCCAAAAGACACATGTACAACGAATTGATCGCTCTCCGCAAAATCCGTGAGTCCATGCCCGCGCTCCTGCGGAACATCGACTTCTCCTCCGACCCCGATTTGGATCAATTCGTGGAGGAATTGACAAAATTAGCCGCATATCTCCCGCAAATCCAAGCCGAAAAAAACAAACGGCGATCGG
>JBIPMB010000256.1:0-3631 GCA_044369355.1 Gammaproteobacteria bacterium
TTCTTCTGATGAAGAAGTTAATGAACATTTAACTACTGTTGCTTGATTGTTTGTATCGTTGTATATTTTTACAACATTACCAACTTCCAATCCTGCAGAATAATTAGAAGTTACATAACGGTTTGTCCACTTAGAATCTAGAATACCATTTGAATTGCTAATTGGAATTATATTTGCAGAATAATCAGTTATAGATTTAAAATTAGTAGTAGAACCACCAACATTTCCAATTTGTAGTTTATCTGCAATTACAAATGTGCTTGATGTGGATGTAGGAGAATCCATAGAAGCATAAAAAATTCTAGTTTCTACATCTGTGTTATCATAATTTTTATAAATAAAGTTTAAACTTCTATCAACATTTCTTGCTTCTATAATCCAAGATCTATCATCTCCTGATGTAGATTGCAATCCCATTAAGAGTTCCAAACCAACATCATATTGGTTGGTTCCATGAGTTGCAAATCTAAACTCTGCTCTTCTTTGATTGCTATCTGTTAAAAAGGAATATCCTGTTGGAATACCAATATTTCTATTAGAGAACCAAGCAGATCTTGTTGTATCATATGTAAATTTAACTTTAGAACTACTAGTTGTATCTAAAATTAAGCCAGAATCATTTTCTGTGGTTGTATCGCCATATTGTAAACGAATTGCATTATCTCTAACATTTAAAGCATTTAGAGTTAAAGTTCCAGTAAATTCATGATTACCTGTTAGTGTTGGCGGCAACATATTTGTTGCTATCAATTTATATAAATTATTACTTGCTCCAGTAGCAGGTCTTTCTATTACAAAAAGATCATCATTACTTACTGATATTTCTGTTAAAGATTCGAAATCAAGAGTAACTGCACCAGTAGCATCATTGGGGAATGCTTTTAGACCCTTACCAGTATCAACATCAAGAATTACATTTCCACCAGCACGAGACTCAATTAACCCTTTTCTTGGTGTTATGTCATAAATGTTTAGAGGATTTATTGCCTCAATTATTTGATTTGTAGTATTAAACCAAGTGTAAAAATTATCACTCAATGTGAGTTTAGTGATATCTGGTACTAAGTCTGTGCTGTTTGTGGTCATTTCTTATTTTCCCTTAACAAGACATTCAACATTTTTTTAATTTCATCCATGTCTTTAGTTAATGCTTCTACTTTTTCTTCTAAATTTAATGTTCTTTGTCTTTCTGCTTTTTTTAATTTTGATATTCGTATTTCTTCATAATTACAATTTAATATCGCTCCAGAATATTTATCACGATATAAGTTAGGATTCCCATCTACTTGTATTTTTTTATTCATGTTGTTGTTATAATTCTCAAATCTTTAACCTTTGGAACTATTGCTTCATTTGTACTATACAGAACAATCTTGATAGCAAACTTACTGAAATCTTGATTTATTTGATTCTGATTTAATGTAAATTTCACTTCTCTATAATCAGATTCATTTATAGATGTAAATGACACATTATCTGGTGTTAAAATTTCATATCTTTCGCCACTAAACGAAGAGTCTGTTCCTTGAATTTGTCGTTTTATATAAACATCAACCGCAGTTCCTAGAGGTTTATATATTTTCAGCATAACAGAGCAATTTGATGCTTCTAATCCTGGTTCAAGTGTTACTGTTTTTGTTATATATCTTGCTTTTGTGGTGCTTGCTACAGGATTTAATTCTTCTGTTGTTCTTCCTTGTGTTGTAACTAGATTTCTTACTGTAATTAGATTTAGTTTTTCTGTATCAATTACTGGACTCAATATACCATCAGAAGTTAAGTTTACAGTTAATTTCAAAGAATTACCATCATACAAAACTTTCTTGCTAGTACCATATTCAATATTTGTATTTGGTTTTACTGTAGAAGATGTTCTAACTGAACTGTTTTCATTTAATGTTTCTAGATTTATTGAACTAATTAAACCACCAAAATCTAGATAAGACATATTTAGATTTGCTACAGAATAATTTCTCTTACCATAAGAAGGTAAAACTGGTTCTGTCATAACCAAAGAACCAGATGTGGAGAAATTGCATCTGTTTAAAACAAACATTAAATCTGTTGATTGCATTTCAACCCATGTAGAATTGTTGTTTGTTTTGTACATTTTACCAGAATATGGTTGTTCTGAAATTGGTATTTCTGTGTTTATTTGATTTTGACCTATTTGAGCAACATATAATGAATATTCTGGGCTATTAGAACTCAAAACGATTGAATGTTCTCCGGGTAATAAGTGAACTGGAGCATCAAAAGTAAACTTAGTTCCATTTGATAGAACTCCATTTGCAGTTGATGCTGGTGTTGGTGTATCACCAGAAGCAACAAGAGATACAGATGAAGGAGACAATATCTTTGTAGCATATGGATATGTTATTGCACCTTCACCGATTGAAGGATATCCAGATACAACTGGTCTTATTTCAAGTTTAATTGGTATGTTAAGTAGTTCTTTGGTTCTAAAGAACAATTCGATACTATTAACGAACATTCCTTGTGGATAATTTACTGGGTCTACAAAGAAAGTTTGTGCTAATAAGGTTTGAGATCTGTCTATTGTTGTAATATTTGCTGGTCTTGGGAATGTAAAATAATCATTCTTAAACGAATTAATACCAGAACTGATGTATCTTGCTTCTGCTATAGTTGTTGCTGAATTTCTATCACCAACAGTATTATCCATAAGTGTTAATACTTTTTCACCTACTCTAAATTTACCTGCTGGTAAATTAAATGCAAAAGTTACAGTACCATCCATACTTGTGAGGTTATTTGTTCCATTTACAAATGCTGTTGTAGAATTTGCATTTGTTGTGCAATACGAATCTACTCTGATACCATCAAAGTATGGATATACCAATGTTTTTGGTTTTAGACCAGTGACTGTAACGGTTATTGTATTTTCCCTCATGTAAGGAATTATATCGGTATCAAGAACCTTGTCTCCCAATTTAGTTTTACCGATTTCTGGTGTTCTTGAATTGATATCTCTAGGTAGAGATGTAATACCATTTTTAGTTTGTGGTGTTCTTCTATCCTCTATTGACAGTCCTTGCCAATTTGTTTGCCAACTATTCCATTTAGTAGAAAATGCACCAATGTTATTATTTTTAGATGTAGCAATCATATTCTTGAATGTATCATTTTCACCATCAATATTTGTCAATAATAATGGCTTGTTGGTGGTATCAAACCACGAATCTCCACTTGGGCTAATAGACATGTTTCCAGACCAAACAGTATTTGCAAAGTCATTTATGTACATTGAACCACTAGACAATGATTGTACTACTGCAGGTGCTTCTGTAAATGTGAGAGTTGCAAGACCAGTTGTTGTGTTTGTAACAACAGATGATGAAGCACTATTAACTTCAAAATCAACAATCTCAGTACTAAACGGAGGTCTTAGTATATTTGTTTGTGGATCTATTGAACAATTATAATCTGAATTGAAAGAATCACCTGTTCCATGTCCTGCAAATCCGTCTACAAGAATTGAAGTTTTTACAAGTGTGTTTCCGCTGGCATCTGTTATTATTGTATCTTGTGCTGATCTTTCCAATAGATTTAATTTTGTAAAATATTCAAGATTCTCTATTCTCTTTTCAAGTTGACGAATATCATTCAT
>JBIPMB010000109.1:0-7374 GCA_044369355.1 Gammaproteobacteria bacterium
GGCAAATTCTGGCCATAATTCATAATCATTTTTACCAATAATATCACTAAAAGATTTGAAACCACTCGAGGCCAGTGCAAATTCATTTATACCTAAATAAATGCTATTTTTATCTTTCCAATGCAGTATTCCAGGTATGGAAGATGCCATCATTTCTAAATTTTTAATACTTTGGATAGTGTTCGCTGATTTAGTCTTTTGCATAAAAAATCCTCTTTTAATAAACAATCGTCTTTATCGATACTGGGCGGAGTAAGTAATTCAAGCTGAAAATCTTACTGATTAAGAAATATCCAATATTTGAAACAAAACTGTATAAATTAAGTAAAGCCGTTCTCTTTGTCTAGTATAAATCATAAACTGCATCTTTTTAATACCACTTGCAAACTTCATAGGTATACATAATACCTTAATTTTAGTTGTGTTAGCAAAATAACGGATAGTCCATGAAGTAATTTTTCTTTTAAAGATGCAAAGAAACTTCTTCAGAGAGATCTTCTAAATCTGGTTGTGAATTGCTTAAAAGTTTTGCATAGTCTATTTTTCCCACCACAGTTAAAGGTAAATAGTTAATGAAGAAAAACTTTTTAGGAATCATGAAGTGGGGTAATTTCGCTTTTAAAAAGGTTTTAAGATCTTTTAAATCGAGAGGAAGTGAATTACCATCTGTTAGAATATAAGCATTCAAAAACAGCCTTTCTTTTTCAGTTTTATTGGGTAATATTATGCAAGCATGAATCCCTGCATAAGTATTGATTACTTGTTCGATCATGGCCGGTTCTACACGAAATCCTCTAATTTTTAATTGAGAATCAATACGACCTATATATTGTATTTGTCCTTTTCTAGTCCACCTCCCTAAATCACCGGATAAATAACCAATTTTTTCTTTGCCTAATATGCGGATAGGTTTAAATTTTTGCTGAGTTAGTTCGAAGTTATTCATATATCCTTGAGCAACTCCAGCCCCACTTATAATGATTTCTCCAATGGCTCCAACAGGCAGTTCTGCTTGATAACGATCACAGATTGTAATTTGATAGTTTTGAATAGGCCTTCCAATTGTAACGTCATCATTTTGTTTTAATTCTTCACTCATAGTGGCAATAACAGTGGCTTCAGTAGGACCATAGACATTAATGAATCTATAATATTTACCCCATTGTTTAGGGAGTATAGGAGGGCACGCTTCCCCACCAACCACAATTGTTTTAAGTGCGTTACTTTCAAAATATGGCTGCACTTTTAGAACTGAGGGAGGAAATATTGACAGAGAAATATTTTTAGAAACAATGGTTTTTTGTAAATTTTTTCCTAGACGAATCTCAGATGGTTCAGGAACATATAAAGTACCAGCAGCAAAAAAGCTGGCATAGATTTCCCACACACTAGTATCAAAAGCCAAAGTTGAAAATTGAAGCAATCTATCTTTATTAGTTATTCCAATAGATGTGTTAACTGCATTGGCAAGATTTATGACTGATTCATGAGAGATCATAACACCTTTAGGTTTTCCTGTAGAGCCAGATGTAAATAATACATAAGCTAGAGTTGTGGTGGGA
Organism: Gammaproteobacteria bacterium; assembly: GCA_044369355.1. Lineage (GTDB taxonomy): Bacteria > Pseudomonadota > Gammaproteobacteria > UBA1113 > UBA1113 > VFKP01. The sequence goes on from JBIPMB010000109.1 coordinate 1,563, forward strand.
ATATTATCGGGTAATCTTATCTCTTGATTTTTCTTTAAAAAAATTTGATCTAAGCTTAAGCAAAATTGCTTTTCATAGTGCCCTATCTTATGGATTATCTTGTAAAGGCGGTCATGTTTACTAGATTGGCATATAAATATTTTGGCCTGAGTTGACTGAATAACATTTTCAAGATAATCATCTGGATAGGCAGTGTCTAAAACGACGTAGGTTAGCCCCGCTTTTAAAACGCCTAAAAAAGTGAGAATAGTATTTGCCGATTTATCTAAAAAAATCCCGATTAAATTATTTGTAATTTTTTTATCATGCAAAAAAGATAAAATATTTTTAGCGATTTGATCTGAATGATTCTTTAACTCTTGATAAGATATTTTTTGATCTTTTGTTTCAATTGCGATATTGTCAGGAAAATTTTTACAAACATTATCAATTATTGTGGTGATAGATTGTGTCTTAGAGAAGTCAACATGGGTATTATTCCAATTTTTCAAATATTGAAGTTCTTCTGAAGATAAAAAATTTACTTTGTTTAGCTGAATATCTAGAACAACCCAATTTTTAACAAGATTTTTTAAGTGATCTTGCATGAAATTTATAAAAAAGGGTAATTCTTTGAGAAAGGAATTTGCTATAAACAAACTTAAGCATTCATTAGTTTTGTTGAGGTCAATGATAATCGGATAAATATTTTCTTGAATAGGTGCTTTTTCAGAAATATTCAATAAGATAGCATTTCTTACAAGAACTTTTTGAAAATCGGAATATCTTGCCAATAGATCTTTAAAACAAGCATTTTTATTTTTGTTATGACTTAATAATAGCTTTACGCTTTTTTTTGTTTCTGTAAAGTTCAGATCATTGTCAAGATTAATGCTAAGAGGTTTCACCTCTAAAAATAGCTCAGGTGATAATTCTTTAGGAATGTGTACAGATTCCCCTGAAATACATAAGGAAAAATTTTCATAATTATTAATTCTGTATAGGTAACTCAAAACAATGGTTAATACATCGTCTAAATCATATTTTGAAGATTCTGGGAATAGTTCGTTAAACTTAATTTTAAATAATTGAGAATATGAATCAAATCTTGATATTTCCAATAAGGTTCATCCTGAGCAATATACTCGGCAATACGTTTTTGCTTTTCTAAAGGGTAATTTTCATTTTCTAATATTTCTCCCTTGCATATCTCAAGAATGCTAGTGTTGAGATTGAGTGCTTTATAACCGATAACTACGTCATATGATTTGGTCGCAATTTGAAGTAATCCATTTTTTACATCAAGCACTTTTCCAGCGGCGACTCCTGGAGACTTATATTCTAGAAGCTTCATTTCTGAAATTATAAAATACCTTTCTTTATATTTAAATTTTAATGTCGTAATGGGGTTAGGCTGTAAACCGAAATTAAGGCCACGGAACTGTTTTTCAATATTTTCTGCTGTATTGTTCCAATCAATAACTGCAAATCCGCAGGGTCTAGAGAAAGAATAAAAAACAGATCGTTTATCTAAGTCTTGAATTTTTCTCTGTACTTTCCCTGACTGTAACTCGATAGCTAATTCTTTTAATGTTTGTTTGGCATATCTTTGACACTTTAGCTCAAGAGAAAAAGCGGTCTCATTTTTATCAAGAAGAATTTTTTTTTGTTTAAGAATGTCTCCCCCGTCTATCAAATTATTCATTATATGCCAAGTAATACCGCTTTCTTGTTCATTAAACCATATTGGCCAACAAGTATTATTTTTTGTGCCAGCATATTTAGGGAGCAGTGTATTATGGTAGTTAATTGCTAGTTTATTGATGCTGCTTAAAATATTGTCAGGGAGGATAAAAGGGTTTTGTATACTAAACAAGTAATCTATATTTTTTTGTTGAATTACATCAAAAAAAGAGTTTAAATCTTTTGCCAATGAAATATTCTGGTTCTTTGCCCATCCTATTACAGAAGGCGTCTCAGAAAACAGACACGTTATATCAAAACCCTGCTCTTTAAGTATCTTTATGCATTCAATGACTAAGTTAAAGTTGCCTATAATGGCCGTTTGCTTGTTCATGAAATCAGATATTTTTTATTAAGTTTTTGGAATAAGTCATCAACCTGTAGATGTTTTTGAGTGATTTTTAATCCAAAAGCACGATGAATGGTTTTAATAGACTCTAGATCATTAGTTTTACCATAACATTCAGACATGCCCATGCACCCTAGGCCCAGATTAGACGGCTGTAATTGTTTAACGCCTAACAATTTTTTTTCATAATAATTTTTCTCACTCAAAATACGCATTACGTCAACCTTGACGTTGTATTCCACAGAATAAATCAATAACCCAATTCGCATTGTTAAATATAATTACATAGCTATTTGCTAATTGGCGCGGATTTTACACTAATTTTGAAATTTTAGCTAGTTAATAGTGGTTAAAGGTTAAAAAAGGGGATGTAAGCCACAATAAAACAAAAGGAAGGTACTAATTAGCGTTAGGTTATCACTTTACCTTGCTGTAAAGCATAGATTATTACGTACGGTTGCAATTTTAGTGTGGTTGATTTATTCTTCAGGCGAATCATTCAGGTGGTTGAGAAGGGCGCTCACTAACCGTCATATAAAAGCCGAGCAAAATGATAAGAACATTACAGGGGAGGTTTAGTTATGTTTACAATAGGGTTTCTTAAACGCATAGCCACTAACCTAAATAGAAAATTTGAGCATAGTATCCACGATTTTAATCCTCCTTTTACCACATTAGCTATTTTGGGATTACTATATTATTTCTTATTTTATTTTGCCTGGGTCGTGCCTTCTGGAGAGGGAGTAGAACGAGCAAACCTTATTGTACACTTAATAGCCATTTTTTTGTGCTTAGGGTTGCTGTTAAGAAAAAATTGGCCAGAAAAAGTCCAAAAATGGTTACCCATTTACTGGTATATCACGCTCGCTTATTGCTTACCGTTCTTTTTTACCCTGATGTTTTTCCATCACTCAACCTCTGAACTGTGGTTGATGGTCTTTAGTAGTATTATTTTTTGGCTAGTGCTATTAGTAGACTTGCTCAGTGCTTTTACCCTATTATTCCTGGGCGTTGTGGCGGCAGTAGGGTCATTTTGGATCAGCCACAATGCTTGTCCTCTGACGAATTCTGTTTATAATATCTTTTTGATATATATTGGTTTTCTAGTATTGGTTGCTATATTAATCAAGAATAAGGGGCAAATAGAAAACGGCAAAAGGCTAAAAACAGCCGAAGCCGTAAGTCATGGGATTGCTCATGAAATACGCAGCCCTCTATCTGGCATCATCGGAAGCACCGACGGAATCAAAAAATACTTTCCAATGCTAATAGATGCTTATCAATTGGCCAAAAAAAACAATTTAGAAGGTTTGCAGACTATTCAACCCAAACGTTTTGAGATGTTGGCTACTTTGCTTGATGACTTAGAAAGAGAAGCGCAGTTTATCAATGTGTTCATAGACATGTTAGTTTGCAATGTAGAACAAGATGTTTTTAATAAGAACCCGGCAGAAGTACTAAAAATAAGTGATTGCATCCATAAGGCGTTACAGCGGTACCCATTTTCTGAGGAACAGGAACGCCTTATCCATTGGAATCACGACAATGATTTCTCTTTTAAGGGGTCCGAAGAGTTGGTTGTTCATCTTTTGATGAACCTTTTAAAAAACGCCGTATATTACATATTGGCTGCGGGTAAAGGGCAGATTGATATATGGCAGACGAAAGAGCGTAATATCAATGTGTTACACTTTAAAGATACGTCTACTGGGATGTCTAAAGAAGTACAGGGCATGCTGTTTCAACAACTTTTGGGTCATAAATCCAATAGAGTAGGTTTAGGCTTGGCTTTTTGTGCTAAAGTCATGCGTGAATTGGGTGGGCGTATTGTATGCCATTCGGTTGAAGGGGAGTTTAGCGAATTTTTGCTGTATTTTCCTAAAATTAAGGAATGATAGGCTCTTGTGTATTTTCGAGGTCTTGGTATACAATGCGCCCATAACTTACGGTTAGCCCCTAACAAAGTATTATGGAGGATCTGCGATGACCTTATTAATTAGCCCATTATTTCATCCCACCACTACTATCTTAATAGATGATAATGAAACTTTTCTGAAAGGATTAAGCCTAGAGCTAGACGATGACGCCATTTATCATACGTTTAGTAATCCTAAAGAAGCATTGGTCTATTGCACAGAAAATGCAGACATAACGCCTATAGACGATAGTTACTTAGTAGCTGACACCGAATCACCCGATCCTTCGGAGCAGAATGTTACCCTGCATACTACAGAACTTAAAACAGCATTATTAAAACCAGAACGTTTTGATGTTATATCCGTTATCGTGGTGGATTTTTCCATGCCCCAATTGACTGGGGTGGAATTTATAGATCAATTAAGGACACAGGTAAAAAACAAATTCGCAAAAATAATCATGGTCACGGGTGAGGCCGACCACAGTTTAGCGGTGAAACTCTTTAATGACAAAAAAATAGATAAATTTTTCTTGAAAAATGAAGTGAATTTGATGTCAAAAGTATGTGTTGCTATTAATGAAATGCAACAAGCTTATTTTTTGGATTTGTGCACGACTCTTTTTAGTTCTATTGTTGAGAAAACAACGCCTATATTGAATGATGCTGCTTTTGCTAATGTATTTGCAAAGATAAAAACAGATCTGAATATAGTAGAGCATTACCTTTGTGAGAATACCGGTAGTTTTATTTTAGTGGACAAAGAAGGTGCACTGACGGTGTTGGCGGTTAGAACTCAAGAGGATTTGGCCATGTATGCAGATTTGGCTGAAGATCAGAAAGTTCCAGCAGAATTGGTTAAGCGGATTTTACATGGCAGTTTATTACCATTCTTTGGTACTTTTGAAAAATTTATTGCCTCAAGAAGAGACGATTGGGTAGTCAATACGCATCTGGGTAAAAAAGTACCGGGCAGAGAAGGGTATTATTATTCTGTGATTGAAAGCAGAAAAGTACCGACGTTGCCTGGTGCTGAACATATAGCCAGTTTTGCGAATTATATGCAAGAGGCGAATGCGTAACTTAAACGTGTTCCCCTAAAATCATATTCACCTTTGCCGCACAAATGAAATCATTTTCGGATAATCCGTCTACAGTGTGGGTATTATAACGGATTAAGCAATGATCGTAATGAACTTCTAGATCGGGATGGTGATCTTCTTGATGTGCTACCCAGGCTATAGCATTTACAAAAGCCATCGTTTCATAATAATTTTTAAACTGCACACGCCGTTCAATACTTTTGCCATTGTGGCTTAGTGCCCAGCCAGGAGTTTCCTTGTGCAGGTAAGTTTGGCAGATTTCTATCGCTAAAGGCACGGCCCCTGCAGGACAAGGAATACATTTTTTATGGGCTAAATGGGTCATGATAAATTCTCATGTAAGGAATATGCATTTACTGTATAAGAAAAATGTAGCCATTGCAATGCTTGCACCGTCTACCACAAATAAGGTATGATAAGCCAAATTTTGCGCATATCGGAGCGAAACTTATGACAGTTGATAACTCAGTGTTACATTTTTTTACAGATGCCAGTACTATAGTTAAGGGCGTCATGTTGGTTTTATTGGGTGCTTCGTTGGTTTCTTGGACTATTATTTTTCAAAGAAGCTCCGTTTATCGTCGTTTAAGCAAATTAGCACGCCAATTCGAAGAAACATTTTGGTCGGGTCTAGATTTAACACAATTATATGGCCGAGTAACGCAGAACAAAACACCGCATCTGGGGCTTGCCGCTATATTTCAAGCCGGTTTAGAATCCTTT
>JBIPMB010000154.1:0-5223 GCA_044369355.1 Gammaproteobacteria bacterium
CACAAGACATCACCCTAGAAAATGCTGAACGTGCTATGGCCATTGCCGAAAACCGTGAAATCGATGGGATAGAACAATATTTGTCTATTTTAGCGACTATTGGTTCAACCAGCCCTTACGTAGGCCTATTTGGCACGGTGTGGGGCATCATGACTTCATTCCAAGCTTTAGGTCAAAGTGAACAAGCTACCATCGCCATGGTTGCTCCCGGTATTTCGGAAGCATTGATTGCCACCGCTATGGGTTTATTTGCCGCGATCCCAGCGGTTATTGCTTACAATCGCTATTCGCGTAGCGCAGAGCGCCTTACCAATCAATATACTGCTTTTAGACATGAATTAACCGGTATTTTGCAGCGTCGTTTGTATAAACCAGCAAAAGCGTACGAGGGATAGTATGTATTATTCTAAATACACTAGAAAACGCAGTTCTAGACGCGCTATTGCCGAGATGAATGTGGTGCCGTACATAGATGTGATGCTGGTGTTATTGGTCATCTTTATGATTGCAACACCCTTATTAACTCCGGGGGTTAAAGTGCAATTGCCTCAGGCAGAAGCGCAATCTCTAGAAGATCACAACAACAAACCGTTGATTATTTCCGTGGATGAACAAGGGCGTTATTATTTAAATGCTAACGTTAACCCTGAACAAGCTTTAAATGCTCACGATTTAGTGGTCAAAGTAGCGGCACGTCTGCAAATTGAAAAAAGCCAAGGCCAAAAATCAGTAGTGATGGTGAAAGGGGATACGCATGCAAGTTACGGCCAAGTAGTAGGGGCCATGGTGTTATTGCAACGCGCTGGTGTGGCACAAGTGGGTTTGATCACTCAGAATCCTCCTGATCAAGGGGCCGCATGATGCATGCACGATTAAAGCAAAGTTTTGGTTTTTCTTTTATCTTTCATTTATTGATAGCGGTTGTGTTCTTTGTCTCCTTAAGCGATAGCCTTATGAGTATTCCACCTTCATCGAGCGCTCAAGAAATACAAGACAACAAGGAAATTGTCAATGCCGTGGCTATTTCCGAAAACGATCTAAGCCAAGAAATACGTGCTCAACAAGCAGCGGATGCTGCCGCAAAAGCTAAAGCTGCCAACGAAGCAAAACAATTGGCTGCCGCTAAAGCACAAGCCTTAGCTCAAATTCAACAAGCTAAACAAGAACAAGCAGCTTTAGCCATAAAACAACAAGCAGATGCTAAAAAGGCGGCTGATCAATTAGCGCAATTACAAACACAGCAAAAACAAGCGGCATTACAATTGGCACAAACCCAAGCGCAAACGGCCGCAGCCGCTAAAAAAGCAGCCGATGCGCAACAACAAGCATTAGCCGCACAGAAAGCGGCTGATGCTAAACGTGCAGCACAACAACAGCAAGCAGTGACAGCACAAAAGGCCGCGGCTACAGCAGCTACCAATACGCAAGCGCAAAATGAAATCAATCGTTATGTAGGTTTAATCACCCAAGCCATACAAGCACAATGGACTCAATTGCCGGGTGTAGATCAACAAAAACTCGCGACCACCATGCTGATTCGTTTAGCTGAGGATGGTACGGTGTTACAAGTGCAAAACGTAGGTAGTAGCGGCAATCCTGCATTAGATCGCTTGGCATTAACGGCGGTTTATAAGGCTTCGCCTTTGCCGGTTCCTACCGATCCCGCTTTGTTTGCTAGCTTTAGAGAATTGAAAGTGCAGTTTAGTGATAGCTAAAAGTAGTAGAGGGTGATCATGAAAAAATACAGCGTCTGGATTTTAATTACAACCTTAATGATATGTTTGAGCGGCTCAGCGTTGGCTGCCCTAGATATACAAATCACTCGCGGTGTGGTACGTACTATTCCCATCGCTATAGTACCCTTTGATATGAATAATTCCAATGGCTCTAACGATATTTCTCATATCGTTGCCAATGACTTAAGCCATTCTGGGCAATTCCAAGTTATGCCACAAAGCCGTCTGCCTCAACAACCGCACGATGCCGATGCTGTGAGTGCCGATCTATGGAAAACCTTAGGCTTAGACGATTTAGTCATAGGTAGTGCAGTGTCTACGGGCAATGGCCAAACCAAGGTCGATATGACTTTATTAGATCTATTCCACAGTAATCAAAGTACGCCGACTATTTTAATGCGGGAATCGTATACGGTTGCAGACAATCAAACTCGCGCCTTGGCACATCATATCAGCGATGTCATCTATGAAAAATTAACAGGCGAAAAAGGCGTTTTTTCGACTCGTTTAGCTTATGTTAAAGTAACGCCCATGCCGAATAACCCTCGTCATAAACTGTATGCACTGATGGTTGCGGATATAGATGGCCATAATGCTAAGCCACTGTTAACGTCTACGCAACCTATCATGTCACCAGATTGGTCACCCGATGGTAAACAGATTGTATATGTGTCTTTTGAAACTAAGCTACCGCAGATCTTTACTTCCGATGTGGCCACAGGGCAACGCCGACTTATTTCCAGCTTTGCGGGTATTAATGGTGCACCATCATTTTCACCCGATGGTCGCTCCTTGGCAGTAGCCTTGTCCATGGGTAGAACGAATCCCAATATCTATACTATAGATTTAGGCAGTGGTAATTTAACTCAACTCACGAATGATTCTTCTATTAATACCGAGCCTAGTTGGGCGCCTGATGGTCAGTCTATTTTGTTTACATCCGACCGTGGCGGTGCACCGCAAATCTATAGCATTAATTTAGCAAGTCGGCAAACACAGCGCATAACTTATTTAGGGTCGTATAATGCTAGTGCAACTTATTTAGCAGGTAGCCCCACTAAAATTTCTTTATTGCATAGAGATGATAGAGGTTTTAATGTCGCGATTTATGATTTACAATCAGGGACGATGCAGATCCTAACCCAAGGAGGTTATTTAGAATCACCTAGTCCAGCACCTAATGGACGGATGATTGTTTATTCTACAAATGTCGGCGGTCGACGTATGTTGGGTATGGTTTCGAGTAATGGACAAGTTAATATCCGTTTACCCGAAGTTTCTGGGGATGCACAAGCACCTGCTTGGTCACCCTATAAAAGTTAATGTGAGGAGTATTTCGAATGAAAATAAGTTTAAAATGGGCGATGATGCTGTTGATCGCTGTTGCAATGGTTGCATGTTCATCTAAATCCAATGATAAAAATGCAACTAGCATTGTAGGTGGTGGTCAAGCTACAGGTGCAGGTGTAGGTGGCAATCCAGATTTTGATGACAGCATGGATGCCCGTATGGCTAAGATCTTAGGCATAGAGAAAAATACGGTTTATTTTGATTTCGATAGCGATATTATCAAACCTGAATACGTGTCTATATTGCAAGCCAATGCTAACTATCTGAAAAAGCATCCTAATGCTCGCATCTTGATTGCTGGTAATGCCGATCCTAGAGGTAGCCGTGAGTATAATATCGGTTTGGGACAACGCCGTGCGGATGTAGTGCGTCAACGTTTAGTCACAATGGGTGTGAATGCAAATCAAATGCGTACTGTGAGCTATGGTTCAGAAAAACCAGCTGTTTCGGGTAATGATGATTACGCTTATTCGCAAGATAGACGTGATGACATAACTTACGACAACGCGGGTTAAAGTTTGTAGGGGGCTGCTGTAGGGGCAACCCCCTGTGGTTGCCCATGTTAGGGCAGGCACAGGGGCCTGCCCCTACTATATTTATTTTGTGACATATAGATCGAGACTCAATATGAAATACTGTAAATTACTTTATATCGCTCTAGGCTCTATCCTAACCATCTCTACCTACGCGGCACCTATAGTCCAGGGCCAACCTGACAATATGACTTCATACCCTGTGGCACAGAACAATGGCCAGCAAGCAGCTGCAATGCAAGTGGAGAGTAGCGTTAACGAACCCGCTGATTTAGTCAATACAATCACTCAATTGCAACAACAAGTCCGCGGCTTACAGGGGCAATTAGAAGTCCAAGCACATCAAATAGACCAACTCACACAAGCACAAAAAAATATTTATCTACAATTAGAAAACAAATCGCCCGCTAATTCAGCCATAAACGGCGCTGCAGCGGCGTTAACGACGGCAACGGTAGCGGCGACAACAGCCACGTCTAAAAATGATGATGGCGTCAGTGTTAAACCTAACGCTACAGCGACCAGCAAAGCAGCACTCGTCGGTACCACGGCTGCCGCAGCTACAACTACCGGTACTGATGACAAACAAAAAGCCATTTACGATGGTGCTTATGAATTAATTACCAAGCAACAATACAGCGATGCCAGTGTAGGCCTGAGCAATTATTTAAGCCAATACCCCAAGGGCGATTATGCCGCCAATGCACATTATTGGTTGGGTGAAATAGGATTAGTCAGTGGTGATTTAAACAGTGCGCAAACACATTTTCAAGCCGTAGTGACTCAATTTCCCAGTAGTCCTAAGATATCGGACGCACAATTAAAGTTGGGTTATATCTACTATCAACAAGGCAAATGGGCTTTGGCCAGACAAACCTTGGAATCTTTAATAAAACAACACCCCAATACTTCGGCAGCAACACTGGCTACACAACGCTTGCAAGATATGACTCAACAAGGAGTGTAGGCGCAAATGCTTATGAAAGCATCTCCCCCGCAAACGGAAGCCGAGTTATGGCAACGTGCTGCTGCTATTGCAGATCAAACTTTAGGTGATTTAGCGAATGCTGTGGCTATGACGGTGCCTAATGATTTTCGTCGCGAGAAAGGCTTTATAGGCCAGTTGTTGGAACGCATTTTAGGCGCTTCAGCGGGCAATTTATCTAAACCGGATTTTACGCACTTAGGTATAGAATTAAAAACTTTGCCCTTAAATGCCAATGGCCAGCCTAAAGAATCGACCTATGTTAGCATTATCTTGGCAGCATTGTGAGCTGTATCAAAAATTACGTCGCGTTTTGTGGATACCTTATTTTTTTGACAAAACTTTAGAACCACAGTATTGGCGTTTAAGCGCCCCGGTATTGTGGTCTCCTAGTTTGGAAGATGAGGCTATTTTGCGCGAAGATTGGTATGAATTAATGAGCCGAGTGCAAATGGGCCAATTAGACGAAATCGATGCACGACTAGGACAATATTTACAAATTCGCCCCAAGGCAATGAACGCGGATGTCCGCACGCAAGGTATAGGCAGCAACGGCGAATGCGTGCGCACCTCACCACGCGGGTTTTATTTACGGACATCGTTTACGGCGCGAATTATT
>JBIPMB010000339.1:0-3624 GCA_044369355.1 Gammaproteobacteria bacterium
CAGAAATCTCTTTTGGATCGGCGGCTGAAGCTAGGGCAAAAGGAAAGAAATCTGGTGACTCGGTAATTATCAATGGTGTTAAGGGAAGGCTAAATTAGTTTTATGGACGAATACGTTTTGCAGGGGGTTGGCCAACAGAGCCAAATGGATGCAGGTCAGCCGTTGACTGCTGCTGACGTTACTTTTAGTGAACCCGCTCAAAATCAACGCCAGCAGCAACCGCCTGCGCAAGAGGATATTTACGCTGGTTTCACTCCAGACGAGACGATAACTAGTGAGTCAGATCCATTTGCTGGGTTTACGCCTGACGCTCCAATTGGTTCTATGGAGGCTGTCAATCAGGCTGTAAAAGAATCAAATCTTAAAGGCGCGCAAAGGTTCCAGACTCAAGATCCGCTTGTTCAGCAGGCCGATTTTTACCTTGGACCTGACAGTGCGCGTAAATTCCAGAAGTTTGTTTCCGGCAATTACGAGCCGCTGGCCGATGAGGATTTCACAGACAAGGAGAGGTCGTTCCTTGTAGATTATGAAAACAAGCGTGTACGAAAAGTCCTTGGAGGCGCGATTCGATACGGGGGGCCGATTGCAGCCGGTTTAATCCCTGGCGGTCAAACGCTCGCTGGTGAAGCTGCGATTGGCATTGGGTCTGAATTTCTGGCTCAGACAATGGAGCCTGAGAAGATGCGTCCTTTCCAGATTGCCGCATCCGGCGTTCCGACTCCTAGTATAGCTAAGGCAGGAACTGGAACAGGTGTTCGACGTTTGCTGACCAGCGAAACCGGAGTTCCACAGCAGGCCACTTTTGGCGCACAAGTTAGGAAGGAAGCCGCTGCCGGTGGCGCGCAATCTCTCGCTCAAGCTGGCATTGAATATTTCGGTGAAGATGTCAGCGGCGGTGAGATGGCGTTGAGAGCGGCAATAGGAACCACATTGTTCCCGGTCATTTCAACTGCTGTTCGTGGAGTTGGCGCGCTTGGCAGAGCTGGCGTTGATGTTACGGAACCTGTTGACACTTTTGGCAGAATTGCCCGTGGAGCAAAAACCCCAATAGAATCCACTAAGCGTTTTGCTGCCAATTTTGCCGGTGAGATGCAGCGTCCGTTCACCCAGAAGTTTCTGGAAGACCGCGCCAATCTAATTCGTCAGGAACTCGGAAATGCTGCCGGTATCGACCCTGCTCTTTCTCGTCAGGTTGCGGATACGTTCTACAACCCTGCGTTCTCAGGGTCGTCTCCTCAAGACGTTGAGAACTTTCGAAACACCGTTCAGTCGTTTCTGGAGCAGTCTGTGATTCAAGGTCGTCGCTCTGGTCTTTCTGGCGATGATTTGACTCAGGCCATTGTTGGTGAGCTTGGAAGGATTTCTGGGAAAACCGATGTCAACCCAGCCGTTGTTGAGTCGGTTGTACGCCAAGCTGATGCGCTGACTGAGCAGGCCACTCGCAAAATCGATGAGTCGCTTAAAAAGACTGCCGGATTCAAAGACGAACGCAACCGACGCGCACTTGCTTTTGCTCGCAAAGCAGAAGGTCGTCTTCAAATGGAGGCTGTGGAGCTTCAAGACGACATTGTCCGCTTGAGCAACCAAAGAGCGCAGCTTGGAGCTGAAGACATTGCCAACCGCACTCGAATTGAGGCGCAGATTGCTGGCCTACAGGATCAGATAAAAAGGGTCGAACAAGGCTTCGATGATCGGTTTGCCGGTGGAAAACCTGTGTCAGCTTTTGAAACAGGACAATTCGTTGGCGAACAAGGAAACAAAGTTCTAAAAGAATTTGAATCCGTTCAAGAAGAGGGTTTTGCAAAAATCAGACCTGACCTCAAAGCAACAACTGTTGAGGTTGATTTTGGCAAGGTGGACAAAGATGGAAACCCGGTTCTTGAAACCAAGAGCTTGGAAGACCTTCGAAAGTTGCGTTCTCAAATTTACCGACTGTTCGATTTCAACGCTCCGGTTCAACAGGGGTTCTTTGAGAGCTGGGAAAAGCTCAATAAAGTCAACGATCAGATGACGTTGGCATTTGACGCCAACCCAGAACTTCGCGATGCGCTTGCCGCTCAAAACAAGTCGTACGCAGAAGGAATCAGCCGTTTCAAAGGTGCTTACGTTGACCGAATTCTTCGCAGCATTGGCGAAGGCGGTGGCGCGCCTGAATCTGTGTCGGCCATCATTGGCCCTCGCGGTGGAACTACGCTTGCTGTTCTGAAAGATATGGCCGGTGACACTTGGGAAGCCAATGTGAAGCCAGCCCTTTCGGACTACATCTACAATCAAATTCGCGGAAAGAATCCTGTCGAATTTCTCAACACTTTGACGGAGGCAAAAGCTGGCCGTGATAAGTTGTCAAAGGAAGTGGTGAACGAATTTTTCCCTAGTCTCGGTCAAATCCAAGACGCCGCATCCAGATACACATCAATTCTCAAGGACGAAGAAAAGCTGAAGTCTAGCCTAGAAGAGCTGACAACAAAGTCAGAGCTTCTTCAGTCTGACGTTTCCAACAAGATTAGCGGAGCGGAAGACAGGCTTAAGAAAAATCGAGAGGAAGTTGCTGATGTCAAAAAGCGACTTGCGGCTTTTCAGAAGAAAAACGCTGGCCGTGAGTTCAAGGGTGTTTTGGCGCAGCCAGGTGAGGACGTTGAGGCTCAAAAGCAGATCGTCTCTTTGCTGGCCGACATCAAATCAAAGGTTAAGAAGGGGGTCGTCATTGACGACGATGTTCTGAAGCAAATCGCTTCAAATCCTGATGCGAACTCAATGCTCAATGATCTGAACGATTACGTCACTGAACAGGCCAAGACTGCCACGGATTTCCAGCAGGTTGTCGCTTCAGCAATCAGGGGCGGAGAACTCTACGGAAACATCCCTGCCGGAAACATTGTGGATTTCCTCAAGTCCAAGGGTGGCGGCGTTTATCCAGTCAATAGAGCTGAGGAGTTTACGAAGATCCTCAAGGAAAGTCGGCCAGACCTTCTGGCTGACGCTCAGAACATTGTCATTGGTCGGATCGTCAAAGACTCGCTTGTTGATGGAAAGAAAGCCATCGACACGAACAGGATGAAGGCGTTGATTGCTGGTGGTGAAAAGCCGGGAGAGTACAACGCGCTTGTAAACGAGCTGTTCGGTGCTGGAGGCGTGGACAAAATTACCACTATTGCGGATCAGTTAGCTGTTGCGTCTAAGGATAGAGAAAGTCTTGTTTCGAAGTCGATTATTCCAACCATAGCGACTGGAGCCGCTTACTTGGCAACCGGAAGCTATGCCGCCGCTGGTGTTGTTGGAGGGGGTATTCTCGGATTTATGGGACGCAGAATGATTTTCAATGCAATTGGAAGTTCTGGTGAATCGGCAATTGGGAAAATGCTTCAGTCGCCAACCTACGTCAAAACTGTCACCACACCGATCAGCCAGCTTTCCAAGGAGCAGATCGATTTGTTCAATCGAAACTGGTCGAGAATGCTGAAGCTCGAAACTGACCGAGCCATGATGCAGATGGAAGAAGGCCAGTCTGAAGAGAAGCAGCTTCAAGAAATGCGCCGTCAATCTCGTCGCCGCGACTAATGAAAACCTCCCTCTCCAAGAAAGGTAACACCTATCAGGGCAAGAAGGTGACGCTCAACAAGCCGT
>JBIPMB010000190.1:0-3623 GCA_044369355.1 Gammaproteobacteria bacterium
ATGGCTTCGCTAAACTCTAAAAATGTTTCATAATATCTATTATTAGTTACCCATTCATGCATTATCTTCCACAAGCGCTCTATAGGATTAAGGTTCGGCGAATACGGCGGTAAATAATGTAATTCAATAGCTAACTTCTTTGCTAGCTCTATTATTTCTTTATCCCGATGGTAGCCTGCGTTATCCCAAATAATGTGAAGCTTACATCTTTCAGGATGCCGTTTGCGCAAGTCTAATAAAAATCCCCCGATCGCTTCACCATCCACTTTATCTACTGGATTGTATATTAGTTTGTGTCCATCTAGATTTATTCCACCAATGATGTTGACTTTATATTGTCTACCCGTCATTGCAATCTCTTTGCGTACCCCCTTTAATATCCATCCATAAGTCAGTCTTGTTTGATGATGTGGATGCACGCTGTCTACGAAGTAAATAGGCTCTTTTCCTCGGGTTTTGTCTATTAATTGCGCATATCGTTTTATAAACTTTTCCTGCTCTTTCTTGTCCGCTTTTGCCGGTACACCGTGGGGCTTCTTGTAACAAAACCCTTGCTGATTTTCACGTTCTTTTTTGCTAAGCTTATGTTTCATATCCTTATTTGATCACATCTATTTCAGCTTTGCAATAGGGTATTAACAATCTTTGCCATTTTGTCAAATAGAATTTTCTTCTTTTCTAGATAAAACCGCAGAGCTTAGGCTCAAAGTCACCTTTGCAAAGTTGTGGCAAACCGTGAGCGACAGGATGTCGCGACCGAGCCCCCATGGATGGGTTTACGGCGTGTTTGACACAACGGCAATGGTGACTTTGAGCTAGCAGTCTCAGGACTCAATAAGAAATAGTACATCGATCCCGCATCTTCATTGGCGATGGGTATATATCAACAGAGGACTCACTTCGCGGTCTTTTTCGGCTAGTTGAAGAGGTTTTTTCTTTATAAAAATCAAAGTGTTTCATTGATAACCCACGCTTTTTTATGATAAATACTCAAAAAAATTGTAACACACAGGACAAGATAGAAGCAAATAGACTGTACTTACCGACACTTAATGGGAGAAGACACTTATTTTTTGCTATTGAGATTATTCCACAAGGCGCGATATAGTGATGTTTTTATGCTGTCATATAGGATAAAATACCAACTTCAAAAGAAAAGACTCGAATCAATTTTTAGATATTTTAACTGTCCAAGCTTAGACCGGAGAGCGGAAACTCTCAAAAGAATTGAGACAAGGAGTTACGAAATAAAATCAAATAAAGCACTGGGAGGCGATATGACTACAGAACTAGACAAAGCGCCCTGTCAAACCTTGCACGGCGTAGGACCTAGATTATCTGCTTTACTAGCCAAACGCAGCATTTACACTCTGCAGGATTTGTTATTCCATTTACCTTTTCGTTATTTAGACCGTACGCATTTAACACCGCTACGCGATGTGCGGGCAGGCGATTATGTTGCGATTGAAGGCGTTATAGAAAGTCATCGCGTGAGCCGTGGTCCAAAGGGTAGTTTGATTTGTGAATTACAAGATGCCAGTGGTTATATTATTTTACGGTTTTTTCATTTTAATGCCGAGCAAATGCGGCATTTAAGCGTAGGGACTAGGCTACGCTGTTTTGGTGAAGTGCGTTATGGATATCAAGGTCTAGAAATCATTCATCCAGAATATTTGCATTTAACGCCGGGAAAAGCGTTAGAAGTAGATGATCATTTAACGCCTATCTATCCGACTACCGAAGGCATTTCACAATTTCAATGGCGGCGATTAAGCGACCAGGTGCTAGAGCTATTAACACAAGGCGCTGTATTAAGCGATCATCTATTGCATCTGCAAGAGAGATTTTCATTACCTAGTTTAAGTGCTGCCTTGCATTATGTGCATAGACCACCGCCCGATGCCGACAGAAGCCAATTATTGGCGGGCATTCATTCTATGCAGCAGCGTTTGGCCTTAGAAGAACTGTTAGCACATCACATAGGTTTGTCGCGTTTACGAGCGGCATTACAAGCTATGGCTGCCCCTCAATTAAAGGATACAAAAACGCTTACACAACAATTTTTAGCACAATTACCTTTTGCTTTAACCGCGGCACAAAACAGAGTATTAAACGAGATTCGCAGCGATATAGAACGCAGTGTACCCATGTTGCGTTTATTGCAAGGCGATGTGGGTTCCGGTAAAACGGTGGTAGCGGCTTTAGGCTTGTTACAAGCGGTGTCTAGTGGTTATCAGGGCGCCATCATGGCTCCTACTGAAATTTTGGCCGAACAACATTATCATAATTTAACAAAATGGTTTAGCCCATTAGGCTTAACAGTGGCGTGGTTATCGGGCAAAGTGAAAGCTAAAGCACGTAGAGAAACTTTAACCGCTATACAAGAGGGTAGTGCTCATATTGTGGTGGGCACACATGCTCTGTTTCAAGAGGCGGTGCAATTTAAAAATCTTGCTTTATTGGTGATCGATGAACAACATCGTTTTGGAGTCGATCAGCGGTTGGCTTTGCGTGAAAAAGGATTGCAACAAGATTTCAATCCACATCAGCTCATCATGACGGCTACGCCCATCCCTAGAACCTTAGCGATGAGCGTATATGCGCATTTAGATCATTCTGTTATCGATGAATTACCTCCAGGACGAAAGCCCATACAAACCGTAGTGCTCGCCAACGATAAACGCGACAGCATTGTAGCGCGTGTCAAAGAACAATGTTTAGCAGGCAAACAAGCGTATTGGATCTGCCCATTGATTGAAGATTCTGAGAAATTACAATGCGAGGCGGCGACTACAACGTATCAACAATTAAGCGCACAATTGCCTAACTTAAAATTAGGCTTAGCACATGGCGCATTATCGGCAAATGATAAAACGGACGTGATGCAAGCTTTTAAAAATGGCGATATAGCGCTATTAGTGGCAACTACGGTGGTGGAAGTGGGGGTGGATGTGCCTAATGCCAGCTTGATGATCATCGAAAATGCTGAACGCATGGGTTTATCGCAGCTGCATCAATTGCGTGGTCGTGTAGGTCGGGGCAGTGCCGAAAGCTTTTGTGTGTTGTTGTATCAAGCACCCTTATCGGATACGGCCTATCAACGCTTACAAGTCATGCGCAGTACCGAAAGTGGTTTTATCATTGCCGAAAAAGATTTAGCTTTACGCGGCAGTGGCGAATTATTAGGCACCCGTCAAACAGGCCTAGGCCGTTTACGCATTGCCTCTTATACCCGCGACAGCGCCTTATTGCCCGTGGTGAAAGAGATCGCGCAAACGCTATTACGGGATAATCCTGCGGTGTGCGACGCCTTGATCACGCGGTGGTTGGCCGAAGGCTTGGAATATGGGCACGTGTAATATTCTCAGCGATCAAACTGCATTCTGTACTCTCACCGCAGGCCTATCGCTATAAGCCACCCAGGCAAAACCCAGAGTCCCTATGGCTAAAGTCACCGGAATAAAGGCTATGCCATAGACAAAAGCTTGTGTAGAATAGATGCCGCCGTAAACATCTACAATCACACCTATGCCGGTATGAAATACATAACCGAAACTCATGATAAGCATATTGGCAACAGCAGTCGTAAGACCCGCGACATGATCGGGCACATAAGTAGAAGC
>JBIPMB010000055.1:0-12578 GCA_044369355.1 Gammaproteobacteria bacterium
ATTAATATGTTCATCCTCTAGTATGAGGCGTGTACATATTTTATTCAACCCGTGGCCGTTCAGACTCGTTTCATGCTGGAATCACGAGTCCAAGTTCAGACCCATTTCATATTGGAGAAGACTGCAGCTTGCGGTTATAGATAGAAATTGATAGAATATTGCTCATTAGCAGCAATCCGTCTAGCTTATTCATAAATAATTCGGTATATTCCATGAAAATAATTAGTACTCTTATTCCTGCGGTCAAAATTATTGAACCCCAGCTCTTTAATGATGATAGGGGATTTTTCTTTGAGGTGTACCAGCAAGAAAAATTTTCCAATAAAATCAATGGAGTAAAGCCATTTGTGCAAGACAATTTGTCGCGTTCACAAAAAGGAGTACTGCGTGGATTACATTATCAGTGTCAGCAACCACAAGGCAAACTAGTCACAGTATTACGAGGCTCCATTTTTGATGTAGCGGTTGATGTGCGTTTAGGCTCACCTACTTTTGCAGCATGGGTGGGGATAGAACTTTCCGAAGAGAATCGTCACCAGCTGTGGATTCCAGAAGGCTTTGCACATGGCTTTTATGTCTTAAGTGAAAGCGCCGATGTGCTCTATAAATGCACAGATTACTATAGTCCAGCTTTTGACCGCAGTTTAAAATGGGATGACGCTACACTGGCTATTGAATGGCCTCTGTCAGTAGCGCCTATTTTATCGGCTAAAGATGCCGCAGGCCAATCTTTGGTAGAATGTAAAAATGGTGAATTACTTTCTTATACGGAATGGCCATGAGAGTTTTGTTAATAGGCAGTCATGGTCAAGTGGGGCGTGAAATAGCCTCATTGCTACAACAGCAAGCGGAAATTGAATATGTGTGCTTAGATAGACTATGTTTAGATTTACTGGATACCGCAGCCATAAAACCCAAACTGGTAGCACTAGGCCATTTTGATTGGATCGTGAATGCCAGTGCTTATACGGCTGTGGATAAAGCTGAAACCGAGATTGCATTAGCAAATGCTGTGAATCATCTGGCTGTGCGCAAGATCGCTCAATTTGCTTATGAACAGAAAACTCACGTGCTACATTTTTCAACAGATTATGTGTTTGATGGTAAGAGTAAAAAGCCCTATACTGAAATGAGTGTAACGCAGCCGATTAACATATATGGACAAACAAAGCTAGCAGGTGAAGAAGCTTTGCAACGTTATCAGCCCGATCACCTTATTGTGCGTACCAGTTGGGTATTCAGCGAGCATGGGCATAATTTTTTAAAGACGATATTACGGTTATTACAAAACAATACCAGCATAAACGTGGTGAGCGATCAGCAAGGAATACCGACTGCTGCCAAAGATTTAGCACGAGTCAGCTTGGCTTTATTGACAATGAATGTAAAAGCTGGAATTTATCATTACTGTAGTGGAGACTCCACTACTTGGCATGGTTTTGCGTCGTATATTAGAGCAAGTACACTGCGATGGGGTTATGTACTTTGCCAAGAAATTAAAGCGATTAAAACGGAAGAATATCCTATGCCAGCGCAAAGGCCTCTATATTCAGTTTTAAATACAGCCAAGATACAGGCTGCTGGAGTTAAAATACATCCTTGGCAGAATAGTGTGGATGAGGTGGTTGAGTCTTTATTACGAGAAAAACTTTTATGCGACAAATGAGAAATGTATTGGTAACAGGTGCTGCAGGCTTTATAGGTAGTCATTTTGCAACAGAATTGCTGGTTAAAGAAACTACAGTGAATGTCTATAGCTACGATAAATTAACTTATGCCGGCTGTTTGTCTAATTTAGATTCTGTGCAACATAATCCTAGACATCATTTTATTCAGGGAGATATTAACGATCGGGCTTTGGTTCATGCAACGCTGCGCAAGTATGAAATAGATACCATAGTGCATTTTGCTGCTGAATCGCATGTTGATAATTCTATTGCGACACCAGAGATTTTTTTTGAAACGAATGTCATGGGAACATTCAATTTATTGCAAGCGGCAAAAGAATATTGGTTAGATGAGAAAACCTGGTCTGAAAAACAATGTAGGTTTCACCATATTTCTACCGATGAAGTCTATGGTTCTTTAATGCCAAATGAGCCATCTTTTACTGAGACAACACCATATAGCCCCAATTCGCCTTATGCAGCTTCCAAAGCAGGTTCTGATCATGCAGTGCGTGCTTATGGTAAAACTTTTGCGCTGCCTGTCACCATATCTAATTGTTCTAATAATTATGGTCCACATCAGCATGCAGAGAAATTAATTCCTACGGTTATACGCTGTTGTCTAGAGGGTAAATCTATTCCCGTTTATGGTGACGGTCGTAATTGTCGCGATTGGCTTTATGTGGGCGATCACTGTGAAGCAATTTACGCTATTTTGCAGCGTGGTGCGATCGGTGAAATGTATAATATTGGAGGGGGTTATGAAACGGATAATCTTAACTTAATTAAAATGATTTGCCAAATAATAGATGAGTTTTATCCTCAAAACGCACCGCATATGGATTTAGTTCAATTTGTAGCAGATCGTAAAGGACATGATTTTCGTTATGCTATAGATAATACTAAAATAGGCCGCACTTTAGCTTGGCAACCCAACACCACAATACGGAAAGGCTTAAAAGATACGGTTGATTTTTATATCTCTAAACATATTAAAAGGGCAGAATAATGTTTGGTATGAATTTGCTCTCAAAAACACCGGAATGGCCGCTTTTAAAAAAAGAAGCTGCCTCTCTGAAACCCATTTTACCTATGCATTCATTGTATTTAGATGTGGCGGGGATCCATTGTGAGCTGAGTTATAACTATATCAACGATAAGATCTTAAATCTGCTGTCTCGTTTATGCCAGTCTCAGGGAGTGATGCAGTTTTTTCAAGGGATGAAACAAGGTGATATCGTTAACTTATCTGAAAAACGACCCGCCTTACACACGGCTTTACGAGATCTTGGTAATATGAAGAACTCAGTAAAAGATCATATAACAGCAAGTTTTTATAAAATGCAAAGCTTGACTGAAGCTATTCATAAAAATAGAGCGATCCGCCATGTAGTGCATATAGGGATTGGTGGTTCGGATCACGGGCCTAGATTCTTAATCAAAGCTTTAGCGGCGTATAAAATTAATGATTTATCTTTTCATTTTATTGCCAATATCGACCCTTCTGAGCTACAGGATGTTTTAAAAGCAATAGACATAAAAAAAACGCTGTTTATAGTTTCTTCTAAATCGTTTGCTACCGATGAGACCTTAACTAATTTTTCTAGTTTATGCTTAGCTATTAACGCAGACAAAAATATGATTGAAAAGCAATGTATTGCTATTACGGCTAACCAAGAAAAAGCACTAGCTTATGGTTTTAAAGAAGACAATATTTTATTACTGAACGATGGCGTAGGCGGTCGCTTTTCCATATGGTCAGCTGTAGGGTTTTCTTTAATGCTCGCCATAGGCATTAAAAATTTTCAAGATTTTCTGGCAGGCGCAGCAAGAATGGATGAAGGTTGTAGTACGGAAATTTTTTTAGACAATCCGGCTTTATTACTAGCTGCAATGGATTGTTGGTATACTAACTTTTTAGAAGCACCTAGCCGGGCTATTCTTATCTATAGTAGTCCACTCAATGGTTTGATCCATTATTTGCAGCAATTAATCATGGAAAGCAATGGCAAGTCAAAATCTATGTGGGGGCTACCATTAGACTATCAAACTAGCCCTATTATTTGGGGTGGGCTAGGGAGCAATAGTCAGCATACTTTCCAGCAGCTTTTGATACAAGGAACTAGATTGAATCCGGTCGATATTATTCTACCACGCAGCAGTGGTGTAAATTTTGCTGAGCAACAAGCAAAATTGGTTGCTCATTGTTTAGCTCAGGCAGAAGCTTTAACTTTAGCTAGAGATAGGCAAGGTCAGCCTTATCATTTATTTACTTTTGAAAAACTATCGCCTCATAGCATAGGGGCTTTACTGGCTTTGTATGAACATCGCACGGTCATGACTGCGGCATTATGGGCCATTAATCCTTTTGATCAGTTTGGAGTAGAATTAAGTAAAAATCTATTATCAGATGTGGAGAAAACTTTATGAAAGGCATTATTTTAGCGGGTGGTAGCGGTACACGTTTATATCCGTTAACTTTATCGATCAGCAAGCAACTATTACCGATTTACGATAAGCCTATGGTGTATTATCCTTTATCTACTTTAATGCTAGCGGGGATACGCGATATTTTAATTCTATCTACACCGTGCGATTTACCACAGTATCAAGCCTTGCTGGGTGACGGTAACCAATGGGGGATAAAGTTTAGCTATAAAGAACAGCCCACACCTGGAGGTTTAGCGCAAGCCTTTATATTAGGCAAAGAGTTTATCGGTGAAGAAGATGTAGTGCTAATTTTAGGCGATAATATTTTTCATGGCGCACATTTAAGTGCTACCTTACAAAAAGCGCGACAAAATATTAACGGTGCTAAAGTATTTGCTTATTATGTGACAGATCCGCAGCGCTATGGGGTAGTAGAATTTAACGCGGCGAGTAAAGCGATTTCTATAGAAGAAAAGCCCAAGCAACCTAAATCAAATTTTGCAGTAACGGGGCTTTATTTTTATGATAATAGAGTCATAGAGTATGCGCATAAAATTAAACCCTCAGCCCGAGGTGAGCTGGAAATTACCGATATTAATGCTTTATATTTAGCTGCTGGGAACTTGGACGTAGAAATTTTAAGTCGAGGGACGGCATGGCTGGATACCGGAACGCATACTTCATTGCTGCAAGCAGCACATTTTATTGAGACCATGGAATCGCGTCAAGGTTTAAAAGTAGGGTGCCCCGAAGAAGTGGCATGGTCACAAGGGTATATTGATGATGAACAATTAAGCAGACTTGCAGAAAAATTGGGAAGCTCAAAGTATGGTGAGTATTTGTTACAACTCTTGAAACATAAAAGCATAGGGTGATGGTATGTCGGCTTATCAGATTAGGAACAGAATGCATAGCTTCTTACATAAATTTCAGAAAACGGAGATATTTTTGTTATATCGTTTTCTAAAAGAAAAAAAATTACTAAGCCTATCTGGCCTGAATAGAGCATTTCAACTATATTGTTGTCTTGGCATGAAAGAATTTATAATAAAATTAAAATATCTTTTATCAAATTTTTCTACAAATAGAGACGTATTGCTAGACAAAGCTGTTGAAAGAATTCTGAATTTAAAACTAAAGATTTTAGAAAGAACAAATCAAGAAAACCAGAGTAATATTTCTTTTAAAGAAATTGTAGTAGATGTTATTATTCCCGTATACAACGGGTTAGAACAGTTAAAGAAATGTGTCTTGAGCGTCCAAAATTCTTGCTTAAAAGTTAAGCATAGAGTGATCATTATAAATGATGCTAGTCCCGAAAAAGAAGTTAAAGTCTTTCTTAACACACTGACACACATCGAACATTTTGTTTTAATGGAAAATGAAAGTAACTTGGGTTTTACGGCTACTGTGAATCGAGGCATGCAACTATCCAATAGTCATGATGTCGTTTTATTAAATAGCGATACAGAGGTTGCTAACAATTGGCTAGATAAATTGGTCTATCATGCTTATTCATCTGCGAAAACAGGGACAGTTACACCTTTTTCTAATAATGCAACTATATGTAGTTATCCTAATATTCAAGGGATGGTGACATTACCCATTGGAGAAACGACTCAATCATTAGATGCAGCTTTTAATGATGCGAATTCAAATGAGCATATAGAGTTGCCAACAGCCATTGGGTTTTGTATGTACATTCGTAGAGATTGCTTAAACGATATAGGCTTTTTTGATGTGGCTACTTATGGCAAGGGGTATGGAGAAGAAAATGATTTCTGTATAAGAGCCAGTAGAAAAGGGTGGAAGCATTTGTTAGCTACAGATACTTTTGTATATCATGAAGGGGAGGCTAGCTTTGAAATGGAAAGTGCTGCTAGAAAAGAGGCGGCAATGAAAATTTTAAGGCGGTTATACCCAAGATATGAGTCGGATGTGATGTGTCATCTTGCTTTAAACGAAGCCTATATATATAGGCTTTCTGCAACCATTGCACTTTTCAAGTCGAGTAAACAACCTGTCATATTGCATGTATTACACAGCTGGGGTGGAGGGACAGAAAAACACGTATTAGACTTGTGCCAACAACATCAGGGTAAGGGCAGGTCACTTATCATGACTTCAGAAAGTAAAGAAAGACTTAAATTAAAAATATGTATCGACACACAAATATTTGCTGTGAATTTAGATATTGCAAAAAAAGGGCAAATGATGCAATTTTTGAAATTATTTAATATTTCTTTAATACATGTGCACCATACGTTAGAATATAATATTAACCTCAGAACTTTTATTGATGAATTAAAATTACCCTTTTACTTTACAGTTCATGACTATTATGCTATTTGTCCCCGTGTGGCGCTCATGCGCCCTGTAGGAGGATATTGTGGTGAACCAGATACAGACAGTTGTAACCGCTGCTTATCTATGACCATGGAACATTCTGGTAGGGAGATACTACAATGGCGTACAGATCATGCCTGGTTGTTTGAAAAAGCCAGCAAAGTCATTTGTCCGAGTCAAGATGTGCTGACTCGATGTAAACGTTATTATCCCAAAGCTGAGTATGCTTTGGTTTATCACGAAAAACAAATCCCTAAAAATGAATATACCGTTAAAATAAATAAAATTTATAAAGATGAACCTTTAGTGATTTTGATTATTGGAGCTATTGGAAGGCATAAAGGCTTAGATCTTTTAAAATCCACAATTTCTATGGTCGAATTATATAAAATGCCATTGCGCTTTTATTTGATTGGAACTTTAGGAGAAAAGATTAAGGCGGATAAAAGTGTTTTTATGGCTACAGGTCAATATAAAGATGAAGATCTATTAACGCAGATAAAAGAAGTTGATCCACACCTTATTTTATTTACATCCGTTGTACCAGAAACGTATAGCTATACTTTGACAGCTGCTCTAGATGCAGGCTATCCAATTATGGCGCCTGATATGGGTGCTTATAGCGAGCGTTTATCTGCATTACCGTGGGTTTGGCTATACAATTCAAATGAATCGAGGATAAATTTGGCTGATCGATTATACCACATTAGAGAATATAACTTTAAAGAACAAATTAGTCCTCCTATGCATGAATATCCCTATTTTGAAGGAAATATAAAAGAAGGAGATACATTTTATCAGTCAGAATACTTTAATATTTTGACAAAAGGGATTAATGAAGAAAACTAACGAATAGAGGAATAATAAAAAAAACTTTTAACACATGCCATTGTGTTTTTTTAGAGTTTCACAGGAGAATGGTGTGCGGCATTAGTTTGTTGTATTATGGTACAGTGATTACTCTGTTTGTTATAAAAAAAATGAGTGAAAATTTGATGCAGAAAGTGAATAATTTATTACCGAGAATGGAAAAATATAAGCCATTTATTGAATCGGCGGTTGCGCGTGTTATGGCAAGTGGCTGGTTTATCTTGGGTCCAGAACTACAAAATTTTGAAAAAATGTTTGCTGCTTACTTGGGAGTTGATTATTGCCTGGGTGTAGCCAATGGTACAGATGCTATTGAATTAAGCCTAAGGGCTTTAGGTATCAATGTGGGTGATCGAGTTGCCACAGTGGCAAATGCAGGGATGTATACGACAATAGCTATTTTAGCCATAGGTGCTGTGCCTATTTTTATGGATGTGGATATAAAAACGCAGAATACAACTTTAGCCGAGGTGATTGCTGCTGTTTCATTGGGTATAAACGCGGTGGTGATCACGCATTTATATGGCCTTGCTGTTGCCGAAATCGAAGCCATAGCGGATTACTGCGCTAAAAATAAAGTGCCTTTACTAGAAGATTGTGCCCAAGCGCATGGTGCAAAAATGAATAATAAATGTGTGGGTACTTTTGGAGATGTGGCAAGCTTTAGCTTTTACCCCACAAAAAATTTAGGTGCCTTAGGAGATGCGGGTGCTATCGCTACAAAAGAAATTGCTATAGCCGAAAAAATAAAATTATTACGCCAATATGGCTGGATAGAAAAATATAAAGTGGGTGTGCCTGGAGCGCGCAATAGTCGTTTAGATGAATTTCAAGCGGCCATCCTGGTAGAGCTCTTACCTTACTTAGATGAAGATAATATTCAACGGCGCAGCATTGCTACTCGCTATAGTCAAGGTATTACACACCTTAAAGTTGTAACTCCAGCACAGATGCATGAAGAATATGTTGCTCATCTTTATGTGATGCGTAGCCAACAACGCGATTTGCTGCGATCACATTTATACCAACAGGGTATTTTAACCGACATACACTATCCGGTGCCCGATCACAAGCAACCTATATTGGTAGAACATTGCGCGGATATTCAGCTTAACAATACGGAGAAATTGATGACGGAAATCATAACAATCCCCTGTTATCCAGAAATGAGTGATGCCGAAGTTCAACACGTTATTACAGCTATAAATGTATGGCAGTCATGAAATATTCCATCATAGTCCCTATATACAAGAATGAGGATTCAATTCAAGCGTTGCTTGAAACCTTAATTGATATTAACAAAATGCTAGCTTCAACTTTAGAGGTGGTTTTTGTTATCGATGGCAGTCCTGATCAATGCTGTGCACTTTTACGCTCAGCCTTGAACGATTTGCCTTTTGCAGCACAATTAATAGCGCATTCCCGTAATTTTGGTTCTTTTCCCGCTATACGTACAGGACTCATGGCGGCGCAAGGAGATTATTACGCTATTATGGCCGCGGATTTACAAGAGCCGCCTGAATTATTACTGAATTTCTTTAGATCGCTAGAAAGCGATGAATGCGATGTTGCTATTGGTACGCGTTCATCGCGTGAGGATCCTTTTTTATCGCGCTTAAGCTCAACGATTTTCTGGTCTTTGTATCAAAAATTTATTGTTTCTGATATGCCCAAAGGCGGAGTAGACATTTTTGGTTGTAATCGCTTATTTCGAGAACAGTTATTGCAATTGGAAGAATCGCGTTCTTCGCTAATCGCACTTATTTTTTGGTTGGGATTCCGGCGAAAACTGTTTGCTTATGATCGGCAACCACGGATAACAGGAAAATCGGCATGGACATTTCATAAAAAATTAGAATATATGATGGATAACATTTTTGCTTTCACGGATTATCCCATCAAACTACTTACGCGCGTAGGCGCGCTTGGAACAATACTATCTGCACTCTCTGGAATAGTGATATTGATTATGCGTTTATCTGGGAGAATAGAAGTCCCTGGTTATACGGCAATTATTATTACGGTATTAATGTTGGGCGCCCTGAATCTATTTGGCCTAGGTCTAGTGGGCACTTATGCTTGGCGCGGTTATGAAAACAGTAAACGCCGACCCCTCACCGTTGTGGCGGCGCAATATTCAAATCAGAAGTCAGAGGATAATAAATGAATGCTGCAAAAAATATACACGAAAGCGCTGATGTGCAATCTAGCGCTATAGGAACGGGTACTACAATATGGCAATTTGTAGTGATTCTTCCTGGCGCAAAAATTGGTTGTGATGTAAACATTTGCTCACATTGTTTTATAGAAAACGATGTTATCGTAGGTGATCGAGTGACCATAAAATCGGGAGTGCAGCTTTGGGATGGGGTCCATATAGGGAATGATGTTTTTATAGGCCCGAATGTAACTTTTACCAATGATAAATTTCCACGCTCTAAGATATATCCAGAGAAATTTCTGAGCGCAAAAATTGAAAACAATGTATCCATTGGTGGTGGAGCTGTTATTTTACCTGGATTAACCATAGGCTCTGGTGCCATGATAGGTGCAGGTGCGGTGGTTACAAAATCAGTGCCTCCTTATGCAATTGTTGCTGGTTCACCGGCTAGGATCATTGGCTATTTAGAAAGCAATACTACATTTGCCAAGTTAAAACCTAATGATGTGTTTTTTCCATCGGATGACAGTCCTATCCAAGTAGGTGTGGGTGACGTCACATTGCATCGATTGCCCCTAGTACAAGATATTCGCGGTGATTTATCCTTCGGAGAGTTTCCGCAGAATATTCCCTTTATACCCAAGCGATATTTTCTGATTTTTAATGTCCCTAGTGAAAAAACGCGCGGAGAGCATGCGCATTACAAATGTAAGCAATTCTTGATCTGTGTCAAAGGCAGCTGCGCAGTGGTAGTGGATGATGGAAAAACGCGTACAGAAGTTTTATTAAATTCTCCGCAATATGGTATTGTTATTCCACCTTTAGTCTGGGGGATACAATATAAGTATTCAGAGGATGCTGTGTTATTGGTTTTTACTTCTGAATATTATGAGGCGGCAGATTATATACGCGATTATTCTGAGTTTATTGCGTATGTTAATGCAGAGATCGTCAATGAATAATCACGTAGAAACGCCAAAAAAAAGAGGATTGCAATTTATTGTCTGTGGCATAATCAATACTTCTACAACTTATATCATCTATCTACTCTTAAAATTAATTGTTAACTATCAGATTGCTTATGGTATTGCCTATATTCTAGGTATTGTTTTTTCTTATTGGTTAAATAGCGTTATCGTTTTTCATGCCAAGTTGGCATGGAAGAAATTCTTAAAATATCCTTTAGTTTATTTAATACAATATGCTCTTTCAGCAGGGCTGATGGAAATAATAGTTAAACAATTACAGTTGAATAAAACTATAGCCCCTCTTGTCATATTAATTGTAACGATTCCAATGACCTATTGCTTGAGTAAGCTCATTATTGTCACTAAAACTGCGCGTGGTGTGGAACACAAATTGTAAGTGTTTTAAACAAAAGGAAATATAATGATTTTTAATAAAAAACGGTTCGCTTCGTTACTGTTAATTTTCTCACTTATGTCTATATGGCCTTTTTTACATAACACACCTATTCTACATATTAGGGTAGTATCTTCTATACAGGATAGCTCACAGTTATTTTACAAAAAAACACATCTTGGATTTAGTGAGGCATATTCTACTAAAAAGCCGTTAAGTATTGGAGAACAAACACTTTCTTTTAAGCTTATTAAGATGAGTCATTCATTGCGATGGGATCCCGCAAACAGTTCAGGAACTTTTTTGATAAAAGGTATAGATATTGAAATATGCAAAGTGTCATTTAGCTTGGACTTAAATAGGCTATCATCTGGCAATCAAATTAGTTCTTTAGCATTAACGCCAAAAGGTCTTTTGATAACGACTACCGCTAAAGCGAATGATCCACAGATTCAATTTAGTATTCCGCTCGGCGCAATCAATGCTATAAAATACATATCCACAGCAATAATGTTAATTTTTATTGTATTGTTTTTCTTTTCTGCCGCGAAAAGCAGGCTTTTTTCTATTGGCCCATTCTCAATAAAAAGCAAAGAATTTCTTTTATTGGATCTTAAAAAATTAGAAGATAAATACTATTTTTCATTGGGAAGATTCGCTATATTGGTCGCTATTACGTGTTGTTTTTATTGGTATTTTTTATCACATTTCTATTTACTGATAGATGATGAGTATTCTGCGTTTCGAGCAATCAGTCCAGACTCGGGCAATGTTTGGATTGGTCAGGGACGCTGGTTATCCTATTTCTTAGACAAATATATCTTAGCACAACCCATTGTTCCATATGTTCAAAACTTTATTTTTTGCTGCTGTATCGCATTATCTTATATGTTTATTCTATCTGTTTATAAGTTGAAAGATCGAGCCATAATTTATTTTACCTATCCATTATTTTGCGCGTTTCCTGTATGGGCTTTCATCATGGCGTTCTACGCTAATATTGCTGCAGTGTCTGTAGGTATCTTGCTCGTTTCGATAGCCATTCTTATTTTTGACTCTTATAAAGATTCACTGTCACAAATGAGAGCTACACAGAAGAATTTAGTTATTTTAAGTGTTCAAGTAATCTTAGTAGCCATGGCAACAGCGACGTATCAAGTATTCATTTTGGTCTATGTTGCAATGGGGCTAGGTCTTATTTTATTTAATTTAGCAACAACACAAAAAAATGAAATTGCATTACGTAAACCCATGCTCGATCTACTATATTTTGCCGTGATTACGGTCTTAGGGCTTTTAAGTTATTTTCTGATTGATAAATTAATGCTATGGCTAATTCCATCGGATACTGCTTATCTTAAAGGGATGCTCGATTGGCAGCGCTTATTTAAAACGCCCATAACCGTAATCTTAACAGTTTCTTCTGAGGCTTGGGCATATTATTCAGGGTCTGTCGAAAAATATGGTGCCACTCTTTCTTTTACACTCATTCTTCTGATCTCTTCTATTCTTATATACTTTGTGCCATTATGGAAGAAAAAAAGTAAGAAGATTTTCTCCTTTCATGTGAGTTTATGGATTATTCTTTTATTTATTCCATTTGCATTTAATTTTATTAGCACAGGTTCTGTCATGGCGACACGATCTTTATTAGCAATACCTTTTGTGATGTGGTTTATGGCTATTATAGCGCTGACAGGAGCTAAAGCTATAGCAAAAACAGGTGTTTTTGTAGTGCTGTT
>JBIPMB010000056.1:0-12572 GCA_044369355.1 Gammaproteobacteria bacterium
TGTCAATCACTACCGGCTAAAGCCGGTAGCTTGGTAAACGCTTACAAAGCGGATTATTAGCTTAAAAGCTAGTACTCCGATATCTTGAAATTATCATCCTTGTGATGCATTTCTTGATTCTCTATATATCGTTGTACCTCTTCACTATTCACATTCCCTACTGTCACCGCATAATATCCTCTTGACCACAAATGCTGGCCCCAGTACCTCTTCTTTATGTGCTCAAATTCCATTTGCAATTTTCGACTGCTTTTACCTTTAATGTACTGAATTACCTTTGACAAACTTATACTCGGCGGTACCGACAACAGCAGGTGAACGTGATCTGGGCTTAGACTTCCACTCACAATATCCACGTAATTTGCTGCACATATCTCCCGTATCATCTCTCTTGCCCTATTTCCTACTTCCCCTGTTAATACCCTATATCTATATTTTGTACAGAATACCACATGATATTTCAAATCATATATGCTATGCGATCCTTTCCTGTATTCCATTTTTCAACACCCAGTTTTACTCTCAAGATCCATAAGATACCATACTGAAGTGTTCGCCTAAAGGCGAGGGTGTTAACCCTATCCCACGTAACTACATAAATTAGTCTTTATTTTATACTAAAACTAAAATTAGAACAAGCCGCTATTATACGTTATACAGTTAAAATAGCTAACATGTTGTATTAAAAGATAAAAGCGTGATAACCTACAACCGTAAACTGCTATTATTTAAGAAGAGAGAGACAGGGAGTTGTTCCTTGGGTATTGTATTTAGGCTCACTATTGTAATCAAACCCATTATTTAATGCCTTATCATCTTTAGCAATAAGTTGTTTAAATAGATAATGCAGCGCAAGAAGAAAACCTGCGTACATAACGCTAGCTAGAAGCAATAATACAATGGCTTTTAGAATTGCCGAACATCGTTCCATAGTGGAGCGCTGTTGAGTTGCAAAATAGCCCATAGAGTTTCCTGACAGACGTAGACGCAGATTGGTCAATGACATCGGCTTCTTTGAAGCTTTAACCGCTGGTTTTAAATCTTCATATGTACGCCTCTGCTTATCCTGAATAGTAGGATTGGCTCCACTATCTATCAAAATTTCAACTAGTTCACTACGGCGACACAGGGCCGCCCAATGTAATGCCGTACGACCTTGACCATCTTTGCTATCAATGTTTTTT
Organism: Gammaproteobacteria bacterium; assembly: GCA_044369355.1. Lineage (GTDB taxonomy): Bacteria > Pseudomonadota > Gammaproteobacteria > UBA1113 > UBA1113 > VFKP01. The sequence goes on from JBIPMB010000056.1 coordinate 1,185, forward strand.
ATATCTTTATTCAAACAATACTTTATGGCTTCTTCAATACCGTAATAAGCAGCTATATGCCAAATGCTTTCGCCATTAGCATTTTTAATCTTGAAGTCAATATCCATTTTATGTTCTGACAGCAAATACTCAATGGTAGAAACTTGATTATTCTGCGCAGCAACGTGTAAGATAATAGTAGGAATTTCCACACCTGACACGACTAAGCTTTGTATTGCAGCAATATCACCCTCACATGCCGCGACCAATAATTTTTGGAAATTCAATAATATTTCTGCGGCACACTCATATTTCTGAGTCTGGGCCAGCATTAATGGAGTGAAACCTTGCTGGCTCGTAGCCATGCAATTGGCCCCTTGCGCTAACAAAATTTCAACTACACTATGATGACCCTGCATAGCCGCCCAATGTAAAGGCGTACATCCACGCTTATCCTGGATGTTGATGCCTGCACCCCGTTGCAATAAATATTCAACCGCTTCTTTATGTCCATCACAAGCCGCTACATGCAACGGTGTTTCACCCTGATAATTTTTGCAATCAATATCCATTTTATGTTCTGACAGCAAATACTCAATGGTAGAAACTTGATTATTCTGCGCAGCAACGTGTAAGATAATAGTAGCAATTTCCACACCTGACACGACTAAGCTTTGTATTGCAGCAATATTGCCCTCACATACCGCGACCAATAATCTTTGGAAATTCGATAATATTTCTGCGGCACGCTCATGTTTCTGGGTCTGAGCTAGGCTTAATGGGGTATGACCTTGCCCGCTCTTAGCCATGCAATTGGCTCCGTTGGCTAATAAGCGCTTTATGATATCGTCGAATCCGTACCATGCCGCCCAATGTAAAGGCGTATAACCTTTAAAAGTAGTCTTATTGGGATCAGCTCCAAGCTCCAAAAGACAACCAACCGCGAGAGTCTCTTTATCTATAACTGCTCTATGCAGAGGCGTATTACCATCATTATCTAGGGCATGGATATCCCATCCTTTTTGTACCAGCGATCTTATAAGATCATCCTCTCCTTGAAATGCCGCCTCGTGCAAAGCTGTCCAACCATCTTTATCTCGTGCATTAACATCTTCAATCGAGGATTCGCCTCCAGTTGAAGATTCACCCCCAACTGAGGAAGCAACGTTAGCCGGTGGCGGGTTAGCAGACATACAATTTCCCTTATTAAATAGGAAAATAGTAACAAAAACCCATTAGAAACTCAAGCCTTATTTTTAAGGGAGATACTTTACAACTCTTCGTCCGACTCTAAGTTTGATGGACTGTTTTCATTGATAGGTTTAAAATCTTCACGAGGATGACGTTTGAATTTATTGCGACCCATGGGTCTACGACCGCCTAAAATAAACCAATCTTCTTCTACAATAGGATGAAAATAATCCGCTTCTTCTTTTAATAATGCCGACGTCGTTTCTCTGACAGCAGCAATTTCCACGCGCACTCCTTCTGATTTAAGATGGTGCACGAGCTCAATATAATCGGAATCTCCGGACATGATAATGATGGTGTCAACTTTGCTGGCCAATTGTATGGCATGTATGGACAAAGGAATATCGGCACTTTTATGACAAGGGCGTACTGAGCCATGATAGTTTTGATGTAGCCGCTCGGCTAATTTATGAGAGATTTTGCGCCCTTCGCGAAAATAGATCAAACGATTCAAAGAACGATTCACGATTAATTTAGGAATTAAAGTATCAAAATTGAGCATTGCCCCTTCATTGCCGCAACGCTCGTGAATGCTACGCTCTATATTATTGCCATCGACTAAAATAGCCACCGACTGAGTGATGATAACATCATTATTATTGCTTAGACCCATATGACTGTTTCCTTAAAATTATGTTTTATTATTTGAACAACTTAACCATCTTAGATATACTTTATTAATGAATAGTTGCTCATTTTATTGTATAATGGATACGAATATGAAAAACTATCCTAACACAGGCGGTTGGTAAAAGAAACTATACGGTTATATACTCATAGCAGTTGATTTTAGGCGAGGAGCCTAACCCTCGAGCACCAGGAGTGACGTACTCTGTCATATACTAGTGCGGGATGGGTGTAGGCAACAAAGCCTAAGAATCAAATGCGAAGAATATTATTAGAAAACTCGAATTTTAGAGGATTTATAATGCATTACTTTTTTAATTACTTACTCTTTCTGTTTAAAAGCTTGTCACTTTTAGCGGTAGTATTACTGGGCTTTGCGGGCATATTGGCCTTAGCCAGCAAAAATAAACCTAAAAATAGATTAAAAATTATCCCTTTGCACGAAAAATACGATGAATTGTATTTAAAATTAGCTAAAGAAGTCCTGAGCAAGAAAAATTTCAAAGCCGCAGTGAAAAAAACGGAAAAAGCCAGCAAGGATTTAGACTCCAGACCTCTCTGTTTTGTGATCCCTTTCACTGGCGATATACGCGCCTCTACGGTAGATCAGTTACGTGAAGCAGTCACAACCGTACTTAGTTTAGCTACGGCCAACGATAAAGTCATTGTACTGTTAGAAAGCCCGGGCGGTGTGGTCAATGGTTATGGCTTATGTGCAGCTCAATTAGCACGCATACGCGAGCGCAATATTCCTTTAACCATCATTGTAGACAAAGTCGCTGCCAGTGGCGGTTATCTCATGGCTGCAGTGGGTAATAAAATATTAGCAGCCCCTTTTGCCCTGATCGGCTCTATAGGCGTCTTGGCGCAATTGCCTAATTTTCACCGCCTGCTAAAACACAATCATATCGATTATGAGCAACTCAGCGCAGGCGAATACAAACGCACCTTAACCTTATTTGGTGAGAATACGCATAAAGGCCGCGCTAAAATGCAGGAAGAATTAGAAGAAATTCACACTCATTTTAAGGATTATATACAACACTATCGTCCACAATTGGATCTGGCTAAAGTAGCCACCGGCGAATATTGGCTGGCTAGCCAAGCTCTAGAGCTAGAATTAGTCGATGGCATTAGCACCAGCGACGATTACCTCATGGGGCTAAAAAACAGTCATGCTTTGTTCGAAATCCGTCACGAAAAACCTAAAACTCTGGTCGAGAAAATCGTTCAAGGCGCACATATTTTGGTACAAGATGGATTGCTGCTGCTACGTAAAAAAGATACGGAGCCTCCTCTAGGTATGCTATAAGGATATTCTGTTTATATGGATATAACGACAATTAAACTGCAAATAAAAACTTGGATGCAACAACACCGTCGACATCTATTGATAGGCGGTCCTGCACTGTTGCTGCTGATTGTATGTATTTTCTACATTAGAGCCGGCCGCACTGTTTCTACCGACGATGCCTATGTGCAAGCCGCTCGTATAGACATCAGCAGCAGTGTCTCCGCACGTGCCATAAAAATTGCCGTGCGCGATAACCAAGCCGTGCAGCAAGGCAAACTGCTATTCAAACTGGATGATCGCGACTATATCATTGCCGTTAACAATGCCCGCGCAAAATTAGTAAATACAAAACTGCAAATCACCGGCTTGAAAGCCACCTATTTGCAATATCAAGCTGAAGTACAATCCGCCAAAGCCACCTTCGACTATGCCGAACTCGAATTTAATCGCCAAAGCACTTTGGCCGCACAAGGTATTTCTTCACAAGCACAATTGGATAAGGCTCGCCAAGCCTATGCCAACGCAAAGCAGCAGTTGAATGCCGCATCACAACAGCGCGATAATATCTTGGCATCATTAGATAATAAATCAAATATCGATGTCAATAAACATCCGGCAGTGCAACAGGCACAAGCCGAGCTCGATCAAGCTGAACTCAATCTATCTTATACCGTTGTCACTGCACCGGCAGCGGGTATAGTCACCAAAGTGGAACAACTACAAGTAGGCGATTATGTCAAAGCGGCTGCACCCGTATTTGCACTCATAGCCACTCACCATTTTTGGGTGGAAGCCAATTTTAAGGAAACCCAACTCACTCACGTACGCCCAGGACAAAGCGCAACGATTAAAATAGATATTTATCCAGGACGAACTTTCCATGGCCACGTGATCAGCATCAGTCCGGGCACGGGTTCTAGTTTTGCGATCTTGCCCCCCGAAAATGCTACAGGCAATTGGGTGAAGGTCGTGCAACGTTTGCCATTGCGCATCAGCATAGACGACAATGACAGCAATCTGCCGTTACGCATGGGCGTAAGCGCGACGGTGACTGTGGATACACACAGCGCTAGTACTCAGGAAAAAGTACAGCATGGCCGACAATAAGGATATAGACAAGGCCTATTCAAATACTGCTACTTCAGCACACCATCCCATTCCTATGGATGGGACAAAACGTATTTTATTGACAATATCTATCATGGTGACTACCGTGATGCAAACGTTAGACAACACGGTGGCTAACGTCGCGTTACCTCAAATGAAAGGCACTCTTTCCGCAACTCAAGATCAAATGGTTTGGATTTTAACTACGTATATTGTTGCCGCTGCCATCATGACGCCGCTAACGGGTTGGCTAGCCGGACATTTTGGTCGTAAAAAAGTTTTTATGATCTCCATTATAGGCTTTACCATTAGCTCAGCGTTGTGTGGTATGGCCGTTAACTTACCCGAGATTGTGCTGTTTCGCTTGCTGCAAGGCATGTCGGGTGCGGCATTAGTACCACTGTCACAAGCGGTGTTATTCGATATCAACAAGAAAGAAAACTATGGTAAGGCGATGGCGCTGTGGGGTATGGGTGTAACACTGGGCCCCATCTTAGGCCCAGCATTGGGTGGTTGGTTAACGGAAACTTATAACTGGCGCTGGGTATTTTATATCAATGTGCCCATCGGTATCGCTGCTTTTTTAGGTCTGTGGGCTACGATGCCTGAAACTAAAAAGAATGCCAGTCGTTTTGATTTTTTTGGGTTTATTGCTTTGAGTCTTACTGTAGGTGCACTGCAATTACTGCTAGACCGCGGTCAATTAAAAGATTGGTTTGGTTCCAATGAAATTATTATTTATGCGCTCACTATGAGTACTGCTTTTTATTTGTTTTTGGTGCATACCATAACGTATAAAAACCCATTTGTAAATCCAGCTCTTTTTAAAAATCGCAACTTCTTTGCTGGCAATATTTTTATTTTCGTTGTAGGTATAGTGATGTTCGCAATACTGGCTCTTCTTCCCCCCATGTTACAAAATAACATGAACTATCCGGTGATCACGACTGGCTTGATTACTGCGCCACGTGGCATAGGCGCCATGCTCGGCATGATAATTGTAGGGCAACTCACAGAAAAAATAGACCCCAGGCTGCTAATGGGCGTAGGATTAGGGTTAACTGCTTTTTCGCTATGGCAAATGACACAATTTTCGCTACTCATGGATGAACGTCTCATCATTATCAGTGGTATTTTGCAAGGCATAGGTATAGGCTTAACTTACGTCCCTCTTGCAGCACTGACATTTGCAACACTACCTGCCGAGCTGCGCGATGAAGGCACGGCTTTTTTCAATCTGTTGCGTAATATAGGCAGTGCCGTTGGCATTTCCGTAGTACAAACGCTACTAACGCGCAATACGCAAATACTGCACGCGCAATTTAGTGAAAACATCACGCCTTATAATCTCAATGGCTTAGCGCAAAGCACATTGCATATCAACCCTAGTAACCCAGCTGGACTTGTAATATTAGATGGAACACTCACCAATCAAGTGGCCATGATAGCTTACATTAATGATTATAAACTCATAATGATCATGACCATAGCCGTTATTCCTCTATTGCTTTTGTTTCGACGCCCTGCAGCCACAGCCGAAAAATCTACTCTTACAGCGGCGATGGAGTGATTATGAAAATAATATTACCCACTTTATTTTGTCTGACGATACTCCTCTCTGCGTGCGAAGTAGGGCCAGATTTCAAAACACCCACACCACCCACGGTAACGGCCTATACGGCCAAAGATGAAACTTTATCCACAGAGCAACATATAGTGCTGGGACTACAAGTTCAAAATGAATGGTGGACATTATTTTCGTCTCCTGCCTTGAATGATACCATTAAACAAGCCCTAGCCAGTAATTATGACATGACTACGGCAAAGGAAAGATTAGGAGAAGCAAACGAATCCGTGCGTGCAGAACGCGGTAACTTATTGCCACAAGTTTCTTTAGGCGCTGTAGCAGGTAATCAACTCTATGGAGTAGCCCTTTTTGGCCCCGTCAATTTTCAAATCCCGGCTTTTACTTATTACGAATTAGGGCCATCGCTTTCATGGACACCCGACTTATTTGGCGGCACGCGACGCAGTATTGAACAACAGCAAGCCTTAGCAGATTATGAAACGCAGCAACTCAATGCGACTTATATCACCGTCACGGGCAATGTAGTGGCATTGTCGTTAACTCTGGCCGCAACTAAAGCCGAACTTGATGCCATTTCGCAAATCATCGATGCAGATAAAAACAATCTGCAACTCACACAAAAAGCTTTTCAAGCAGGCGCCAATTCAAAAATGGATATACTCAATGCCGAGCGCCAACTTGAAAACGATGAGGCTTTAATGCCGCCTTTACAACAACAATTGAGCGTCTCTAGGCATGCACTGGCTATTTTATTAGGCAAAACCCCTGCAGATTGGACTCCACCCGATTTTACACTCAATGATTTCGCATTACCGCAAAACTTGCCTCTGAGTCTACCCTCAGAATTAGTAAGGAAACGCCCCGATATTTTGGCCGCAGAAGCGAATTTACATGCTGCGAGTGCGGCTATAGGCATTGCCACTGCTAATCTGTATCCAAGCTTAACGATCTCCGGCAATGTTTTGCAAGAAGCCTTAACACCCGCGGCCTTGTTTGAAAGCAATAGTACGGCCTGGAGTGCGGTCGGAGGCTTGACTGCCCCTATTTTCAGTGGTGGTACGTTAAGCGCGCAAAAACGTGCCGCCGTACACGCCTATCAAGCCGCCCTAGCGCAATATCAGCAAACTATTTTGCATGCTTTTGCAGAAGTCGCCAATTCTCTAAGCGCCTTACAGCACGATGATGCAACTTTAAACGCACAACAACGGGCCTTTAATAGCGCGGAAGCTTCGTTATTACTGACGCAAAAAAGCTATCGGGCTGGGGATACCGGTTTAATGCAGATCCACGAAGCCGAGCGTCAATTGGCAGCCGCTAAACACAGCCTCGTTCTGGCACAAAGCCAACGTTTCCTCGATACCGCGCAATTGTTTGTGGCTTTGGGTGGGTCGCCTGTGCCTCCCTCTTGAAAATGCAAAATTTCAGGGTGTAAGCTCAACGCCAACTAGAAACCATAAAGCAGCCTTGTAAAAAAAGGTCAAAAATGCTATGGTATAGCTCTTTTTTGGTTACTTTTTTATCACTTCTAGAGGAGAACACTGTGACTGATTCCCCCAAAATGCTAGCGGCTACCATCGAAAGATTGACCGCTAAAGGTAAAGGTATTTTAGCTGCCGATGAAAGCTTAAAGACAATACAAAAACGTTTTACCCCTTATTCCATAGAATGCACCGATGCCACGCGCCGCGATTATAGGCAAATGCTGTTTACCCCTGCAGACTTAGGGCATTACATCAGTGGTGTCATTTTATATGAAGAAACTTTGTTTCAAAAAAGCACACAAGGCGTGCCCTTGCCTAAGCTCTTAGAACAACAAGGCATTATTCCCGGTATTAAAGTGGATTTAGGCTTGGTTGATTTGGCTGGCAGCCATGATGAAAAAATTACGGAAGGTTTAGATGGCCTAAAAGCACGTCTAGAACGCTATAAAGCCGAAGGTGCTCTTTTCGCTAAATGGCGCGCCGTGTTTAATATAGCCAACGGCAAACCCTCACGCGCTGTTATACAAGCTAATGCGCAGAGCCTGGCTCGTTATGCCGCCATTTGCCAAAGCGTAGGCATCGTGCCGATTGTGGAGCCCGAAGTGTTGATGGATGGTGATCACGACTTAAAAACTTCGGCTCATGTGACCGAAAAAGTGTTGAATGCTGTATTTACACAATTAAAAATGCAACACGTGACTTTAGAACACATGATACTAAAACCCAGCATGGTGATTCCCGGCAGCGACGCTAAAGCAGCCAGCATAAGCGATGTGGCCAAAGAAACATTGAAAGTATTGTTGCATACCGTTCCTGCGGCCGTTCCCGGTATTTTCTTTTTATCCGGTGGCCAAAGCGAAGCTGTAGCCACTGCGCATTTAAATGAAATGAATAAGCAAATGCCAAACACGCCGTGGATTTTGAGTTTTTCTTATGGCCGCGCACTACAACACAGTAGCCTTGAAACCTGGGCTGGCGTTGCTGCCAATGTTCCAGCTGCACAAGCCGTGTTGCTAAAACGCGCTAAACTGAATAGTAAAGCCTGTTTAGGGCAATATAGTTCGACGGAAGAAAAGTAAGAATAGCTGCTCATTCTCTCCAACTCGTCATTGCATTGCTGTTGAATTGACCTTAATAGAAAATAAGTAGTTATAGCCCCGGTGGCACAGTGGATAGCGCGATCCCCTCCTAAGGGATAGGTCAGAGGTTCGACTCCTCTCCGGGGCACCAATTACATAGGACACATATTATGCCTGAATTACCCGAGGTTGAAACCTGCAAACGCGGTTTAGAGCAACATTTGCCGGGTTTATGTGTCACCAATGTGATTGTACGTCAAAGCAAATTACGCTACCCAGTAACGACGCAATTGCGCAAACAGTTATTGGGTAGTCGTTTTACTGCAGTCACACGTCGAGCAAAATATCTGTTACTACACACTGATAAAGGTGACGTGATCGTACATTTAGGTATGTCTGGATCCATTCATTTATTAACTCAGTATCAAGACAACCGTGCACACGACCATATCGATCTGAACTTAGAAAATGGCAACGTCTTGCGCTACACTGATCCACGCCGTTTTGGTGCATGGTTATGGTGCAATAACGCTTTAGAACATTCTTTATTCCTACGTTTAGGCCCAGAGCCTTTAAGCACAGAATTTAATGCGGATTATTTATGGTCTCAACTACAAAGACGACGAGTCGCTGTTAAAATTGCTATCATGAATAGCCATATCGTTGTGGGCGTAGGCAATATCTATGCCAGCGAGGCCTTGTTCGCCGCTGCCATTTCACCGCTTAGACCTGCACACAGCCTTTCGCAACAAGATTGTGCGGTTTTAGTGAAAACTATACAGCAAGTATTACAACGCGCCATCAAGGCTGGCGGCACTACCCTAAAAGATTTTGTAAACAGCCAGGGTAAACCCGGCTATTTTCAACAACAACTCAATGTATACGGCCGCAAAGAAGAACCTTGTGTGCATTGTAAAACACCCATCGGCGCTATTCAATTAGGCGGGCGCTCTACTTTTTATTGTGTAGAGTGTCAACAATAGAAAAATGCACTCTAAGTCTTCCCTGCACGATAACAACATTCTAATGACTGAATTGTACATAACCAAACGAATTCATGATCCAGGGTTAAATATTATAGTTTCTAGCTGGCCGGGCCCGGTCACGCGACCTCTCCGTCGTGCTCGTGCCTGCGCGCTGCCTTCGACCTCTGTCGCGTGCCACCCGTCCACGACTATTGTGTTTTGTAGCAAATTTGTCACATCAATAGAATATTCCGAGGGTCCTTTGTAGGCCCGGCTCGTGAGCTGCCCAGAATCAACTATTGTATCAACGAATTACTTAACCGGGCGAGAAGCTCTGCGCTATCGAAATCGCTTTCCGAGATGCGAATAGCTATAAAATAAGTCTGATTTAGCAACATTCTTGAATTTATCTCCGTTTGTAATGACGCGTCACACTAATCACTATGTTTAGACAATTCCGTCTGAATTTTCTCGTAGATCTCTTCTCTATGAACATCAATATCTCTAGGCGCTTCAATTCCTAGTCGAACCTGATTGCCTTGTATATCCAATACCGTTATTTTAATGTCCCCGTTTATGATGATACTCTCATCTATATATCGAGTTAAAACCAACATTTTGTGTATCCTCCTGTGTAACCAATGAATGAATCGCAATAACCAACTTTTTTTAAATAAAGCCATGGTGCTCTCCTCATTGATGAAAAAATTTAAAAAAATCGCTTACCATTTTAAATGCGAATCTGCACGTAGGGGCAGGCCCCCGTGCCTGCCCAACACGGGCAACCACAGGGAGTTGCCCCTACACTTTTTTTCGCATTAATTTTTTCAAGGCGGACCATGCCCACCATAAACGACGCAAAATGCGCGCCTAAAAAAGCCCCACACTCTTGTTCTCTCCTTGGTTTATTAAAATATAGATCTAAACGTAGGGGCAGGCCCCTGTGCCTGCCCTAATATCAGCAATCGCACAGAACTACCCTACGTTAAACCTTAAAAACCTAAGAGATGGAGCCTCTAAAAGTGCTGCTATGCTGCGTTTTAACCCCTTCTGCGCCTAAAAAATATGTATTTTTAGTGCAAACAGTGGCCAAAGGCAGTTTAGCGTTTACATAATGTACCATTTGATGGCATGGCAATCGCATGAGAGTAAGTGTTTGATTTTAAGATAGATTCATGTAGAATGTTCATATTGAGAACATTTTCAAGCAAGGATTAGCCATGGATCTAACAGACACGTTTCTTTCACATTTTGATGGCCTTGAAGACCCGCGAGAAGATAGCCACAAAGTTCTGCACTCATTTCATGACATTTTGGTGATAGCGATTCTGGGCACCATCTGCGGAGCGGATGGCTGGACAGAAATCTGTGAATTTGCAGAAGCAAAAATAGAGTGGCTGGAAACTTTTTTGGAACTACCTAATGGCGTTCCATCTCATGATACCTTTGGCCGGATTTTTGCCTTATTAGATGCAGAAACATTTGAATCCTGTTTTTTAGCTTGGATTGAATCATTATCGATCGACTTAAAAAATGAAATTATTGCTATTGATGGGAAAAGTCTACGCGGGTCTCACGATAGAAAAAAACAAGTAAAGATGCTGCATATCGTCAGTGCTTGGGCTTCCAATAATCGCATTTTGCTAGGACAAGTCAAGACAGCAGAAAAGTCGAATGAAATCACAGCCATTCCAGAACTCTTAGACATGATCAATGTAGAAAATAGCATAGTGACGATTGATGCTATGGGATGCCAACAAGAGATAGCTAAAAAAATTGTGGATAAGAAAGCGGATTATGTTTTAGCCTTGAAAGATAATCAACCGAACCTGTGCCAAGATGTTGCTGCGATATTTAAGCAAGCAGAAGAATGTCAATATAAAAAAATGATTCATACACAGAGAATAGAAAAAGTCCGCTGTCACGGTCGTATAGAGACACGCAAATATACCTTAATAGCTCCTAAAGAACAAGAATCTTTTGGCATTCGGTGGCCGCATTTAAAGAGGATTGGCAT
>JBIPMB010000191.1:0-3614 GCA_044369355.1 Gammaproteobacteria bacterium
ACAATACCCCGTTATCGCGAGTTCACCTTCGTTATTATTTCGTATGGATGCCGCCATCAATAGCCTGACGAAGAATTTACAACGAATTACTAACAGTATAACCACAGTGTTTAATAAAAAAAATGGACACTTGTTCCAGAATACCTTAGAAAATATAAATACCGCTTCGCGTCGTTTAAATGGAGCTATAGCGACAACACAAACTACATTGCAACAAGGGAATGTGACAATACAAGCTATTAATGATCAAATGTTGCCGCAATTGACGAGTTTATTAGATAATGTAGATGGCGTTACGCTGCGTTTAGATGATTTTACTCAACAATTAGCGGATAATCCATCTATACTCATTCGCGGCCAAGCGCCAGTACCGTTGGGTCCAGGTGAAACACGTAATACAGCCAAGACGAGGAATTAAATGATGTTAAAGCGAATGACGCCCTTGAAGAAAATAACGCCCTTAATTTTCATTTTGCTGTTGACAGCATGTTTATCACCCGTTAATACGGCACAAAAAAATAATTATGTATTGAATACTGCGCCACCGATGAATCATGCACCGAAGATTAGATCACAAGTGCTGTTGGTATCGGTACCGCGTTTAGACCCGATCATGAGCAACAACAAAATGGTGTATTTCGATGGACAGCACCAGATCGGATATTTCAGCTTAAATAATTGGGCAGCAAACCCCAATGAGATGTTCTTTACGTTATTGTTAAACACACTGCAACAACAAAGTGAATTTCGTGCTGTGGTCAGCGCCCCTTACAATGGTCAAAGCAATTTGCAGTTGAATATTGTTAATTTTAGCATTGTGCAAGACTTTACAGTACACCCTAGTATGGTGCGAGTGAAAATGGATGCGCGTTTAACCTATGCGAGACAACAAAACGTATTAAAAACACGCATTATACAAGCAAGCATGGCTACAAGTGCAGATACACCTGAGGCAGGCGTCGTGGCGGCGAATCTTGCGGTGGCACAATGTTTAACGCAACTAATAGTATTTGTGAATGAATAAAGCAGAATTAAATAGCAGACCCAGTGTTGTTATCGTTGATCGCGACGGAGTTATCAATGCCGATCCCTTTGGTTATATTAGTACCCCTGAGGATTGGCATGCTTTGCCAGGTAGCCTAAAGGCCGTTGCTAAATTGAATGCCTTGGGCATTCTGGTCGCGGTTGCATCGAACCAATCGGGTGTAGGCCGAGGTTTTTTTGATGACTATGCTTTGCGTTGTATTACAGCACATATGCAAGCTTGTTTGGCGGCCGAAGGTGGGCATTTTGACTTTATTGCCTATTGTCCGCATCATCCTGAGGACGATTGTCCTTGTCGCAAGCCCAAAGCAGGCTTATTGCTGCAGATTGCTAAGGCACTGCACATAAAACTCAATGAGCACGTTTGGTTTGTGGGAGATTCACGAAAAGATATTTTGGCGGCCATTGCAGCTTCTTGTACTCCCGTTTTAGTCAAAACAGGCAATGGAACACATACTGTGGCTATTGAAATGGAAGAAAAACACCCAGTTTTTGACGATTTAGCGGCAGTAGTGCAACATATAGAGTGTTTAAAGTAAAAAAAAACGTAGACTTAAGCTATTGTTAAGAAAACAGAATATAATCTGAAATATAGTATACTTCATGATTTATGAAAAACGCCTATCACAAGATGTGCCCAATATGGGTTTTTGTTGAAAAAGGCTCAAGTAGTTAAGGTGAATCTTTAATTAAATGAACGTCTTAAGGAACAGTTAATATTGTATAGTTACATTTAATGTACACTGCGTTTTATTAGTATTAGGGGATAATAAGTTGAAAAGCAAAATATCAAAAGCGATGAAGAATATGCACCGTACCTTGTGGGTCGTATTGATATTGACCCCTATGATGGTTTTGGCTGCTCCAGTAACGAGTTCGCAAGCGGCGAATTTGGCTAATAATGCGCCCGCAGTAGCAAGTACGCAAGCAGCGGATTTGGCTAACAATGTGCCTGCAGCAGTGGATAATTCACAAGAAAGAGTTTTTACTGGTGCTGGCGATACCTCTGTGGGAGATAATACAGCAAATCCGATTCCCACTTTGCCTTTTAGCCATGGCAGCTCAGGTATGCCAGATGTAATCACAATGCTGCTGACTTTGGATAAAAGCTTTCCGGCACTTACTTTTATGGTGTCAGGGATGGCCTATTTATTTGGTTTTGGCATAATGATTAAGGCGATATGGTCACTTAAATCATACGGCATGGGTGTTTCCATGACAGCGCATAATGATATTCGTCCTATCATTATGCAACTCATTGTGGGTACGTTATTGATATTTATGGTTTCTACATTGAAGTCTTTATTGGCAACACTATATGGTACAGATGCTATTACGGCCTATCAGCATATTCCGGATACGACTTGGAAGGTTGCTGCGGATACGATGGTTATATTTATGCAATTTATTGGCTTAGTGGCGGTTGTTCGTGGCTTATTGCATTTGCATAAGGCTTCTAATGGGCAGTCGCAGCAAAATGGTTTTGCTAAGGGTATTATACACTTAGTAGGGGGAACGTTGTCCCTTAATATTATACAGACTAAAAATATACTATATTCTACATTAGGATTGACAACCTAAACTTCCTGTGTTAGGCTCCATCATAATTTTTTATGAATGGATGTTTTAAAATGAAAACGAATGTTAAGTCTATAGTAAAGGCTGCTGTCTATGTGACAATCGCGGCCGGATTTTTTGCAGCAACGGCATATGCAGGTCCGCTGGGGGGGGGGTCAGCTAGTGCGCCAGCTAATTCATTGGGTGAGGTGGCTGAAACGTTGACATCGAGCTTTTCTAATGTGGCAAAAACTATCACCGCGCTGTCCTATATAGCGGGTTTTTGTTTTACGATTACATCTATCTTTAAGTTCAAGCAGCACAAAGATAATCCGCAGCAAATTCCAGTTACCACGGGTCTTGCTTTATTAGCGCTAGGTGTGGGCTTGATCTTTATGCCCTCTATCTTCGAAATGGGTGGCGCAACCTTGTTTACGGATGCGCAAGTCGCAGGTGTAGGCGGTACTACCACGTTTGATACTGCTCACACACCAACAGGTAACTTATAACAATAGTCGTTTTAACCTTAAAAAGGCGCTTTACAGCGCCTTTTTTTATGTTTTTTCGTAATTTTATCCGCCACGTCATTGCTTCACCTTGTTCGCTGCGCTCACTGGCTCGCAATGATGGTATGGTTATTTCTATGCTAGCGTAGTTACTTCATAGGGGCGAGTCGTTACGTTTTTGCCTCCATCACAAAGAGGATTTTATTAAATGCGAGTCTTAAGGAACAGTTAATATCACAATTGTGTACTTAATGTATACTGCCTTTCATGTAAGAAGAGCGTTGTCTCTTAATACTATACAGGCTAAAGATAGACTGTATTTTACATTAGGGTTGATAACTTAAGTGTTTTTTAATTTTTTATTAGTGAGGGTATTGAAATGAAATTGAATGTTAAATCTAAATTGAATGCTAAATCTATTGCGAAGGCTGCTGTCTACGCAACAGTCGCTGCTGGATTTTTTGCTGTAGCAGCATATGCAGATACAACTGCACCAACTAATTCATT
>JBIPMB010000193.1:0-3579 GCA_044369355.1 Gammaproteobacteria bacterium
GACGCCGACCCCAACGCCAAAACCAACGCCAACTCCAAAGCCAACCCCAACGCCAACCCCCAGTTGTCCTGTGGGCCAGGTTCCAGGGTGTTGCTCTGTCGTTAATCAGCAGTTCCCAACTAGTGTTTGTGCCGATATTTGCGGTACTCCTGCAGCTAAAAATCCACCAGTACCCTGTTGTGGAAATATTAATCCACCCTTTACAAATTGCACCGGACCGGGCCCTATATGTAATAAAGGGCCGCAGGCAGAAGAACCTAAATTTGTGCGAGATGAAAAACATGCCCAAGTAGAGAAATTGATTCTTCCGGAAGAGCTGCCGACACGCTCAGCAGAATCTTGGTATTCTAAAATCACACATTTCTTTGAACCACTATTGAATAACCTTCCTAATATTGGAATTCCTGTGGCTGCAGCTGCTGAAGTTCCTGAGTCAGCTGAGATGGGCTTATTAGAGCGAATGGGGCCAATTCTGGAGAAAGAATACGGTATATCCAAAGAGGCCTTGTACTCTAATACGAAGTCAGTGAGATTCTTTCAACCTGTTAATGCGATGGAGAATTTTGGAAATGCTATGTTAAGGGCGGAGCAAATTCCCCGCTTAGGAAGGTAAATAAAAATGGATAAGGGCCTCAATGTTGCGAGAATAAAATGCAATTGAGAGGCCCCTTATTTTATCCTGACTGCCCGCTGTCGCCACAGTTAAAATGAATACGGCAGGTAGCAATATAGCGATCATTGCCGCCTATTTCCACTTGAGCGCCGTCAGATACCTTATTGCCTTTATCGTCTATACGCATGTTCATAGTCGCTTTACGGCCACAATGGCAGATGGTTTTAATCTCGGCTATTTCTTCAGCTAAGATCAACAAGTACAAGCTGCCTTCAAAAGGTTCGCCCTTAAAATCGGAACGTAAGCCATAAGTTAAAACGGGTAAATTTAATTGATCGACTATAGCTGCCAATTGCAGTACTTGTAGTTTATTTAAAAATTGTGCTTCATCCACAAACACACATTTTAATGCGGGGCGTTCTTGCTGTATAACTTCCACCATGCTGTATAAGTTGGTGTGGGCATCGAAGGTGATGGCGTTGGCGTGTAGTCCTATGCGCGAAGAGATAAGACCTTTTTGTTGCCTGTTGTCTAATTCTGGGGTAAACAACAGCGTTTCCATGCCGCGTTCGCGATAATTGTAATCTGATTGTAACAGAGTAGTGCTTTTACCCGCGTTCATTGCCGAGTAATAAAAGTACAGCTTAGCCATGGAATGACGCCCCTAAAATGGAAAATAGTATATACCGCTTGGGCTAAATTATGATATAACATCGCCTAGAAAGAGGGCAAATTATGCAAAATACGTTTACGGTAACCTTGGCAGAAGCTACTTTATTGACGCCTAAGGTACGACATTTAAAATTAAAGCGTCACGATGGACAGCCATTGGAGTTTACTCCTGGTCAATTTGTGAGCTTTCATTTTCCGGTTGAAGGTACTAAAGAAATACGGCGCAGTTACAGTTTGGCGAGTATTCCCGGGCAATCGTCGCATATAGAGTTGGCTTTGGGTTATGTCAAAGGTGGGCTTGCTTCTGAGGCTTTATTCAGTGCAAAACCCGGAGATCAATTTACCATGAGCGGGCCCTATGGTCGCCTCATTTTACGCGATGAAAACCCGCAGCGTTATATTATGGTTGCCACCAGTACAGGAGTAACCCCTTATCGATCTATGTTGCCCGCATTGGCGGCAAGGCTGAAAGACACTAAAGTAATGATTATGTTAGGCGTGCAAACGCGCGGTGATGCTTTGTACAACGAAGATTTTTTAGCGTATGTAAATCAGTATCCTAATCTGGACTTTCGCATTTGTTATAGCCGTGAAAGCGACAAAGAGCAGTTATCCTCTTTTGAGCATTTAGGCTATGTGCAAGATCAATTTGCTCTTTTAAATCCATCACCAGATAACGACATCGTTTATTTGTGTGGTAATCCGAATATGATCGATGCCGCTTATGAAATCTTGAAAGAAAAAGGCTTTAGCGCGCAACAAGTACGTCGAGAGAAATATGTGTCATGATGGAAATGACCTGTGTCTTTAAATCTGGATTTTTTCATACTCATATAGATGGGGAATAATTATATCATGACAGAAACCAAAGCCTTACCCAAAGGCGTGCGCGCCATATCGACTATTGAAATGTGGGAGCGTTTTAGCTTCTACATGTTGCAAACTTTGTTGGTACTGTATGCCAACGATTCACCCTCTGCGGGTGGTTTAGGTTGGTCTGCGGAAGCGGCTATTCGTATTTCAGGTACATATGGTGCCTTCGTTTACATCAGCCCCGTGATCGGTGGTTTTATTACCGATAAATTTTTAGGACGTCGTTTGGGCGCGGCTATAGGCGCGGTGTTAATGGGCATAGGCCAGCTGACTATCATGTTGCACAGTACAGCCGCGTTTTATTGCGGATTGTCCTTGTTGGTATTGGGTTGCGGGCTGTTAAAACCCAGTTTAAGTGCCATGGTAGGGGAATTTTTTAGCGAGCAAGATCACAAGCGCCATTCGGCATTTGCTGTATTTTACATGGCGATCAACATAGGCGCTTTAATGGGGACCTTTTTATCCGGCCTAGTGGCTCAGCATTGGGGTTATCGGTGCGCCTTTTTATTAGGCGCACTGGGTTTTATTATTGCATTGATCAACTTATCGTTGGCAAGTCGCCGTAGTTTGCGCGATATAGGCTTGCGCCGTAGCGCTGATCAATTGCAATTGCCCGCTTTAACACCCATAGAAAAAAGGCGTATTAAAGTGTATTTAGGCATGTGTATAACGAACATTATTTGGAATGTAATTTATGCTTTACCTTTTGGTTTATTGACTTATTATGCGGCACACAATATTCACAATGTTATCGGCAGTTATAAATTTCCAGTGACTTGGTATCTGACTTTTTATGCTTTCTTGATTATTCTATTTAGTTATGGATTGGCTAAGGTGTACGATTACCTACACGGCCGTGGTGTCTCTTTAACGGTGAATCGCAAACTGTCGCTGAGTTATTGTTTTTTAGTGGCGGGATGTGTATGTTTATTGCCATTGGTTTATGCCATAGAACACAACCCTAGTTATATAGGCAGTCCATGGCCGTTGATAACGTTTTATATTTTGTTTTGCGTTAGCGAATTATTGGCCATACCGGTGATGCTAGCAGCTGGCACGCAAATAGCGCCTAAAGCTTACGCTACTATCATGATTTCGGCTAATATCTCCATTTCATGGGGATTGGGCAGTTATTTGGGTGGTGAGTTTGGTGCTTTAACTTTGCATTATTCGGCGATGATGTTATTTTCTATAGTGATTTTTATTTCAGCATTGTTGGCCATAGGGCATAAACGTTTTGATGCTTATTATGAGAGATTGACTGGGGTCCAGTAGGTAGGGCTAATACACTTGTATTGATTTGTACTTTCTCGGCTCGGCTATATCCAAGGTTGTGTCGTTTGAGTTCAGAGCTGGCCGGGCCCGGTCACGCGACCTCTCCGTCGTGCTCGTGCCTGCGCGCGCCCGCGACCACAGGCGCG
>JBIPMB010000328.1:0-3571 GCA_044369355.1 Gammaproteobacteria bacterium
ATCAACGAGAGACATTCCATTCTTAATTTCATCATCATATTGAAAACCTAAATCTTTAGCCACCTCAGCCACAGCGCCAGCAGGGTTTATTTGACCAGCGCGTATACGGCGAGCAACACTTGCCCAAATGGGAGTAGAACCAGTTTCAAAACTATCTAGAACAGGAGTACCAGGAGAAACATACTGAGGAGGAACGGTCAACAAGGGATCATAAGTTTCGGTACCGACACCAGTATCAGGCGACATCAGATACGACAAAAAATCTTGCAAATAATTAAGATCTTTAGCGTTTGTACTAGACGTAGCACCATCACTACCAGTAAAGAATCTTATTAAACTCAAAGGATCATTAATAGCCATCATTGACCTCCAAGCAAAGCCATAATCTGCGACACGTCAACACCCTGACCAGCAAGACCCAACAACTGTTGCATCAAATTATCTTGACGACCCTGGGCGTTCTGTTGTTGACCCAAATTAGCTTGCAACTGACCAAGACCAAACTGATTCAACAACTCACCCAAACCACTCTGATTTTGTAAACCAGCCTGCAAACGATTCTGACCCAATCCAAGCATCTGCTGAGAAAACTGATTCTGCTGATTCATCTGACCAGCATTCAACTGTTGTAAAGCCTGCAAACCAGCCGCACGTTGATTAGCCGCCAAATCCTGTTGAGCACCAGCACGAGCCACATTCACATCACCAATACGACCCTGTTGAGCCGCCTGATTCGAAGCACCCAACAACTGAGCAAGATTACTGAACCCCCCACTTGTCGTCGCATTCTGAGACTGCAACATGTCCTGTAACGCCTGAATACCACCCTGAGGAGCACCAACAGCCTGACTATAAGCAGCCATAGGATCAGTGACAGCACCAACGTTAGCCATCTGTAGCCCTGCATAAGGGTTAGATTGACCACCAAGAGCCTCCAAGGCTCGCTGGGTACTCTCGTCAATAGTTGTGCGACCAGCCTCAGCCTGAGTGCCAATCTCGCCAGCAGTCTGATTATACATATTCTGCAACATAGCCAAAGCCTGGCTATTCAAACCACCAAGTTGTGTTTCAGCACCACCATAGAACTGATCAATCATATCCTGCTGTGCTTTAGCACGAGCCTGAGCGTCAGCAGATAATTGGCCATATCCAGCATTGATTGCTGGATTAACACCGCTACTTCCAATCCCAGTCGCGTATTGCGTTAAAGCTTTCATCAAAGCATTATTATTATTTTTATTACCGCCACTTCCACTGCCAGTTGTATTAGTGGTCGTGGGCGCAGTTGGGGGCGTAGCAGAATTGCCTGAAAACAAACCACCTAAACTACGATAAAAAATATCTGATGCACTTCCACCTAGACCTTTAGAAGCATTGTAAATATCGTTCCATTTAACATTCGGATTAACTGCCCCTAATCCAACATTTTTCGTTGGATCATTCAAATCAGCAAAAGGTAAAGCAAAATCACTAGTTTGATTATTATTTTTATTAACAGGAGGAGAAGTAGCTGGTTTACCAACAGTCCTTTTACGGTCACGTTCCATCTGATCAGCACTAGGCATGACTCACGCTCCTAAAAATGGGCGCAAGCCCTGTAAAGAAGCAGCCGTAGACAAAATGTCACGCTGCTTCGCCAACTCTATATCACCTAAAGTATCCTGATAGCCAGCCTGGCTTTGTGCATCCTGCAAGTCATACTGAGCCAACTGCTGACGCAAAGCATCCAACTGATCATTGCGCTGGTTCATCCAGTTCTGCGAATAGTCAGAAGCAGCACCTCTAAAAATACCGCTATTACGCAAACCACGCTTACCGTACCCAGCACCAAAACCTTCAAGCCCTTTAGAAGCAGCTTTATCGGTAGCCATAATGTCACGAGCGCCACGTTGCTGAGACAGTAGACGACTGAACGCGTTCATGGCTAAAGAAGCGTCACGCTGCATGCCAGCGGAACGCTTCCTCGGTTCGTAATTTAAACCTATATCAGTGTAAGCCATCACTAATCACCCTTTTCGTTACCCTCACCCTTATCCACAGAAGCCACAAAAGCCTCCAACAAGGCAACCTTCTGAGCATATTCCGCTACTTGTCGTAGCAAAGATTCAATAACTTTGCCTGCGTCTACCTGTGATTGCTCGTTCATACTGTCTCCAATTGTTGTAGTCGTGCGTCTAACTCTTGTATTGCTTTAACCATAGGGGCGATAAGTCCCGAATGGTTTAAGTATTGCCTATCGCTATTCATGGCACTAGCACTATCAGGTCCGCCAATATCCACTAAGGCAACATCTCTTGTCTCGCCAGCATTTGTGAGTGCCTGCAAAATGTTTTGTGTTGTAAACCCGTAATGGGTTCTACCAAAAGTTGCTTCAGGATCATCGTTAGGATCTTCTGTCAATGGGTCGTAAGTGACAGGCACAATTTCTCGTATGAAATTCATTCCGTGTTGTAATGGTTCAATGTCACGTTTGTATCTTGCGTCTGATGGGGTGAATGTTCCGTTTCCAACATAAAAGTTCCACGCATTATCATTTTTGTAATGACCGAAAATAGCACCAAAAACACCATTTTGCCACATCACTGCTGATGTAACATCAGGAGTTGAAATACCCGCATAACCATTATTTGTTCCATATAGCGTCATACTGCCATAACTACCGTATTGGATATTCCCTGAATACCCACCAGGCGAAAAAAACCTTTTACTATTATAAACCCTAACCCAAGTAGTATCTTCCATGTATATTCCGCCACCATAAGTTTGGCTATACCAGCCACTCGTTCCTGACGACCTAAACCAATTGTTTGCATATACTGACCCAACATATTGTGAACTAGAACCTATATCGGACCCATTGGTTAAAACAGTCCCATAAAGCCAATTAGGACCTGTGGAATAAACACCCGAAGGATGGTAAGAAGCGTTTCCTGTACCAGCAACATTTGAGTTACCACTTATTGAGTAAGCGTTTAATGCACCAACAGCAGTTACATTGCCATTCACCATGTTCACACTAAACTTGATGGTTCCTGCAGACCAGCCACCTAACTCCATCACATTGCTTGTTGATAAACCAAAGTTTACTGCATACGCACCAGTCCTATGGAAAGACATAACAGCAGGGAAAGACGCATTACCCCGAACAGAGAAACTGCCAGTATCATTTGCTGCTGCCACCGTTGCAGTAGTGCAATTTTTGCCTACCAAAAGTTCAGTCAAAGCACCCAAAGCAGTAATGCCCGTATAACCACCACTTAGACGAGCAGAAGCAATAGTCCCACTCAAAAGACTTGAAGAAATATCACCAACAGTAACAGTACCCAAACCAGTAATACCTGTATACGAACCGCTTAACCTTGCAGAAGCAACTGTGCCTGACAACAACGTTGCAGGAACAGTTCCAGCAGTCAACGTGCCAACACTCGTAATAGAAGTCTGCGGAGTATTAACCCACAAGTTAGAACTATTACGCATCAAAATATTACCCGTAGCAGGAGACGTAATCAAAACATCATGAATCTCATCTAACTCATAACCATTCTGACAACGGACATAAATAATGCCGTTG
>JBIPMB010000194.1:0-3560 GCA_044369355.1 Gammaproteobacteria bacterium
TTCAAAATGAGAAATAAATGTGTCGGTTAGATCCATAGCTAATCCCTGCTTAAATGATGCTCTTAAAATAAGCATTTTACATCAATCTATTTTAAAATCAAGTACTTATTCTCATGCGATTGCCATATAAGCTGCGTTCTTTAGGATGCGCTGTATCGCTTTGTCTTTGCGAAAATTTTAACTAAGTGGCTTTAGTCTGCGCTTTTACGCAAGCTTAGCCGTTTTTAGAGTTCTCAAAGACTAAGTGTTAACCGTATTAAGCCAAAGACTAGACAAATGTGGAAGCATTGCCCACTTGCGGGGTATAGCTAGGCCTGTGGCATCTGCAGTGGGTACATTGCGCCTTTCTTTTTGCTCACGGCCAGTTGAGGTTTGCTCTCGGCTGGCCGCCCTTACAAATTAGTTTTTTATGGAGCAAGAAATGAGAATAAAACAAACCATATACAATATTAAACTCTTTCCTTCGGTCAAACATTCTCCTTGGTTAATCCATTATTCTATTGTTCGCCCAAGCCGTTTACTCTATAATGCTGTACAAAGTATCGTATTAAAATCTCCTATATTTACGCGGAAGTATGAGGTTATTAAACGCATTAACAAATTTGTAAGGTGTAAAATGTCTGATAGAAAAAATATTGTTGTTAGAATATTAGATGGTTATGAATCAATTGTAGATGCTTGTGCCTTATTACATAAAGTATATTTTGAAGAAGCTGTTTGGAGATTTTCTCTCGAAAACCCATCTAAACTCCGCGCTGAAATTAGAAATAATAAAAGTGTATTGGTAGATCGATTCACAGAAAATGCGGTTTGGTTTGGCGCATTTGATGATTCGGAACTTGTGGGCTGCGTACGATTAACATTT
Organism: Gammaproteobacteria bacterium; assembly: GCA_044369355.1. Lineage (GTDB taxonomy): Bacteria > Pseudomonadota > Gammaproteobacteria > UBA1113 > UBA1113 > VFKP01. The sequence goes on from JBIPMB010000194.1 coordinate 866, forward strand.
GTAGATGAAAATAACAAATTAGAGGTTGAAGGCTATGAAAGCAGCATTGCTATACAGAGCTATTTGCCTAAAGACAAAAGCCACTGTGTCGAAATGACTAGAGCCGCTATTTTAAAAAGCCACAATGGGCTTGGAATTCTACGGGACTTATTCTTGGCGGCTTTTCAATATTGTGAAGACAATCAATACTCTGTTTGTGCATTTCCAAGTAATAGGTACATAATTGCAGTATTTACCCAAATGGGTTGGCCATTAAAAATGGAATATGTTTTTAAATATGAAGAACAAGACCCAGCACCTGTTAGCTTTTACTTTGCAGATTACTCTAAGTTAGAAATAAAAAATATGATTTTAAACTTAGAGCACTATAAGAAAAAAGTAAACATAAACAACATGAAAATATTCGATGCGCTGGAAATTGTTGCCCCTACACTGCCAACACCAGTATATTGGCATGATATAGAAGGCGTTGTTTTAGGGATAAATTCACTTTGTCTAAAAGCTATTGGCGCGACCAGAGAGATTGTTGGAAAGACTCCACATGAATTTTACCCTAAAGAAATTGCTGACCACATATTAAGTCATAATGAACAAGTCATAAAGACTGGAGAGATATTATCACAAGATGAACCGATGAGAGATATTGTTACAGGAGAGGTTAAAGTATTTCGAAGTGTAAAATCTCCTTTATATGATGATGAAGGTAAAATTATAGGTATTATTGGATCTTCTATAGATGTTACAGCGGAAAAAGAAGCTGAGAAAACTCTTAGATTAGCTAAAGAAGCGGCCGAAGCAGCCAATCAAGCAAAAACTGAATTCGTCCAAAATATGCAGCATGATATTCGCACTCCATCGTCTGGCCTTTGGGGTGTCTTGGATGTTTTAGCTAAAACCGAACCTGATAAAGATAGAAAAGAAGCGCTACAAATGGCCGTCGCCGCTAGTAAACGGCTTTTAGACTTATGCAATGACGCTGTTAACTTCGGTGACTTAGATAAAAACACCAGGCCTATGGTTGAACGAGATTTAGATTTACGTGAACTGGTAAAATCAGTTATTGAGCTAAATAAACCGGCGGCATTTGCTAAAAAAATAGCGGTACATCTTACGATTGATTCCGCAGTCCCACCGCATATAGCCAGTGATGAATTCCGAATAAGCCGTATTCTAATTAATCTGCTAGGCAATGCGATAAAATTTTCACACCAAGGGAAGATCACATTAAACATTACAGCTTCTTTAGAAGAAGAGACACGTAAAGGGGTTTTAACTATAAAAATAAGAGATACAGGTATAGGCATACCTAGAGACAAAGTAGAAAAAATTTTTGAAAAGTTTACACGCGGCGTGGCATCCAATACCAATAAATACCCTGGCACTGGATTGGGTCTTTATGTAGTAAAAACCTTTATTGATGAATTAGAAGGTGATATCTATGTTGATAGCCAGGAGAATGAAGGCTCTTATTTTAAGCTCGATATCCCATTTAAGGGGCTACTGGCAGATATGAAAAAACCTGGTTTAAAAATTGACGAGTATTTTGACGCGTCGTTTAAAGAACGACCAGAACAAAAACAAGATATAGAACTCAGACATAAGAAAGAATCTTCAGAAAGCACACCGTTTTCCCATGAGCTTTTAATCATTGAAGATGATAAAACATGTCTTTTTGCAGAAAAAAATTTGCTTTCTGGTTATACCAATAAAATTGACAGTGCTGAAAATGTGGCCGACGCCTTAAAGAAATTGGCTGCAAAGCGTTATGACTTAGTGATCTCCGACTTGGGCCTGCCCGATGGTTCCGGCAATGATATTGTGGCTAAGATCAAATCCAACCCAGAATCACCGAACTATAAAACACCCTTTGTAGCCATGACGGCGCATCAAGATGCAGAAAAACACAAACGGGCTATGGAAGCGGGTTTTACAGAGACCAATACTAAACCCTTAGGTGTAGACAAGGCAGTAGAGCTTTTAAAAAGCTATCCCGCACAAGGAGACGAACCAGAAAACGAGGAAGAAGGGGTTGCCGTGATCGATCTCGCTTTAGGTATGCAGCGAATTGGAGCCAAAACAGAAAGTGCTGCAATAGAAGCGCTAAGCATTCTGTATGAGACGCTGCAAGAGGATATACCCGCATTAAAAGAAGCTGAAAAAAATAATGACATTGAAGGTGCTCGCGAAGTCTTGCATAAAATACGCGGTGGTTTATGTTACAGCGGGACACCACGCTTAGAAGAAGCAATCAAACTATTGCACACTGACGTGAAGTGCACACCGGAGCTAAGCAAAATAGGCGACTTGTTTACTTTGGTTTATCACGAAACAAACCTTTTTGTTGAGCAATTTAAAGAATTAGTGGGGATTACTAAAAATTAAACATGCAGGCCAATGCTAGCAAAGGCGGACTCACTTAGTGGGCGCCCGGTTACAGGGTGATTTTACCCCTGGCTTTTTAAATTTGGCTTCAGAAATTAAGAGGTAAAATCTATGGGCAAATAGTGCGCAAATTTTTGCGCGGGCCCATCTTCCGGCGGCTGCGCAAGACAGTTTATGCGCACGGGGGATGGATTTTTGGTGTGGTTACCCAGATAACTACACCTATTTTCGCGAAAAATGCAAATAATGTTACCTGCCTAAAATACCCTGATCTCTGCCTATACGAGAGTTACACCCCAGGCCCAGGGCCGTA
>JBIPMB010000296.1:0-12377 GCA_044369355.1 Gammaproteobacteria bacterium
CTTCATTCTATTTTTTTATTATTTCTTGAATAGTAGCGCGGAACCTACGTTTATGTATGATCAAAACTCCTTATATTTAGAACAATTGAGCAGTTGAAACACTTTTATGTTGAATGCTGTTCTTCTTGTTTTTGTAATAAACATAATTTTAATTTTAACTTTAACAATAAAAAATCGCTCAAGTAAAACGAGTGTTATTTTTCTCAGTATTATAACTTTATTTTTTCTTATAACGTTATTGACCGAAAGTTATCAGTTTTACTATGTTGTTAATTACTATGATGATACGATTTGAACCTTTTCAGAAGAAGACAACTTGTGAGAACTTGAATATGATGTACCTAGAACGCGAACTAGAAATCATTATATTACACTTTGTATTTTAGCAAAATTTTGACATTTTATTTTTATATTTATTGTGTGGGTTTTTTGTATTATGAAATTTTTTGAGTTAGGCAAACTGAGTTATAACTTGATTAGCGTGAATTATCAAAACGCGATAATTTTGTATATTATGAACTGATTATTTATGGTAAGTTGAGCAAAATGATTTCTGCACCGATTTTTCGAAACTCCTTATACTTGATTTTTTACCAATAATAGGGCGTATACGCTTAAGTTACTAACAACCGATATTTTTGCTTTAGCGACTAATAGCTACCTAACTGCCTGCAGTTGAATGTCTTTTTTTAAAAACAGTTACGTGTCTAGTTTTCACTATTTTATTGTAAACAGCAATTTTTCCTTTGATCGTACCAGCAATTTAAGTTTACGTTTTATGCAAAGTTTAGTAAATTAAAGTGGTCGTTATGCTATAAACTTGAGTTGGAAGATATTAGTAAATTTAGTTACTTTTATGTTTTTTGTTAATAGTTATATGGGGCACCATATTATAAAATACCATGCGTACATTTTTTATGCAGTAACGAGTGCATTTTTTTTATTGTTTTGCGCCGTTAGTATAAAAATTTTTAAAATTAAATCGGCACCTTTCGTGTTTATTATTCAAAGTCTATTTTTTGTTTTCTTACTGTTTTTATTTTTGTTTGCTCTTGCTTATTGAAGCACTCACTTGCGTTGGTTCTTGGGTAATATTGCACAAAGCTACCCCCTATTGAGGAACTTTTGTGTATACATGTTCGCTTTTTGTTATTTTTAACATTTTTTTGATTAAGTGGCTTTATTTAATCTCAATGGCTCTTTCTACGAAGTAAGAGCAAAATCCTTGATCACTCAAGTATTTTTTTTGCTTTTAAATAAACAGTTTGCCTTAGCGTTTTCAATAATAAATGACGCAAGAAAACATTTTAGCAAAAAGTATTTGTACACGATTAATCACAAACGCATTGGACTGAACTATTTTTATTTTTCAATGTGAACTGGTATGTCTGGCGCTTTGCTAGCAACTATGATTCGTTTGGAAATGGCTTATCCAGGAAGTCCATTCTTTAAAGGGGACTCGCTGAGATACTTGCAAGTAATGACAGCTCACGCGCTTATTATGATATTCTTTGTTGTAGTTCCTATTTTTTTTGGAGGATTCGCAAATTTTTTACTACCTTATCATGTTGGTAGTAAAGACGTTGCCTTCCCTAGACTAAATAGTATCGGTTTTTGAATTCAACCTTGCGGTTACCTCTTAATTGCCAAAATTGGCTTTATTAGGCAACAATATTGACACTATTACGACAAATCCATATTCTATTTTCCAATGACCAGTTTAGACAAATTTTATAAATTTTCAGAGTTGAATAACCACTCGGGCCGTTACGACTTATCTTATAAACAGTTTTACGATAACACTGACACCACTTTTTTTTGAGAATGACGTAGAAAAGACGATATTGTTATAAAATTCAATCGCAATTTATTTTCTAAAGAATACGTTGAAAAAACAATGCAGTATATAACACCTGATATGATTTTGAAAGAAGTAGATAATACAATTTATTACAAGTATAAATATAAATCTTTCCTACCGTTAAAATTGTTATTTTGAGATAACGTAAATTCATACCCAGAAAATTTTTGATATTTGGCTTCTAGAGCCTTTTCAGCACGTCGACGAAAACGATATGTCGCAAAATGCGCTAACGCTACTCAAACAGTTGCTGGTTGAACTTTTATAACACCTTTTTCATCTAATACTCGTTATACAGGTTTTGGCGTACAAGACATGTTAATTGCTGGTGTTTATTATGCAGGTATTAGCACAACGATATCATTAACGAACTTGTTAGTTACTCGACGTACTCTTGCTATGTCGGGTTTGAGGAGTCGTAGAATTCTTTTACCATTTACAAGTATAACGCTGTTATTAATGCTACGCGCGCTAGCCATAATAACCCCAATTCTGGGTTCAGCTATGTTAATGCTACTGCTGGATAGGCATTGAAAGACTTCATTTTTTGATTTTTCTTACGGTGGTGATCCCATATTATTTCATCATTTATTTTGATTTTTTGGTCACCCTGAAGTGTACGTTTTAGTTATCCCTGCTTTTGGAGTTATTAATGTTATATTACCATACAACAATAACCGTCGAGTAGCTTCAAAACATCACCTTATATGAGCAATATACGTTATGAATTATATGGGTTTTATTGTGTGAGGTCACCATATGTATCTAATTGGACTGGATCATAGGAGTCGTGCTCTTTACAGTACAATAACTATTATGATTTCACTGCCTGCTACAATTAAAGTAGTAAATTGAACTTTTAGTTTAACTAATGGTGCTTTAAAAGTAGATGCTGCGCTTTATTCTAGCATTTCCTTTATTTTTTTTTTTTTAGTTGCGGGATTTACTGGTATGTGACTTTCTCATGTTAGTTTAAACATATCAATGCATGATACAATGTATGTTGTCGCACACTTCCATCTTATGCTATCCGGGGCGGTTGTCATGTCAATTTTTGCAGGGTTTTATTACTACTTTACTCAATTCTTTAATTTAAAATATTCTAGAACCTACGCTTATATACACATTATTTATTATACTGGCGGTCAGTGATTAACCTTTTTGCCGTTATTTTGACTTAGTTTTTCTGGTCTTCCAAGAAGACTTCATGATTTTCCTGCCATTTTTACAGGTTGACAAAGTATGGCTACCGCAGGTCATTTTGTTACTATGATAGGAGTTATTGCTTTTTATACTATGATTTACGATTCGCATAGAGAAAAAAAAATTGCAATCGCACTCTCTTCTTTGCTTCCACGAATAAACAAAAGAGCGTTATATTATTTGCACAAGATAGTATTCCTAGCTGTACAAGCTAAATCAGCTATTAATTTACCTAATAAAATTTCCAGATTACACATATTGGCTAATAATATTATAAATTTCAACTTTGAGATCTATGAAGTGCATAAAAGTGCTGTAAATAAAAAGTATGTTTTCGATTTCTCTGTTATTTAAAGTACTTTGTGCTGTTTTTTTTTTTGTAGAGTGTTTAGTTTTATGCCTTATCATTACAATAGTAATAGCTACACTTACACTCGTTGAACGCAAAGTTTTATCTTTAATACAAAGACGTGTGGGTCCAAATTACGTTGGTTTCAAAGGACGCTTACAGTTTATTGCTGATGCTTTAAAATTATTATTAAAAGGAATTACAATCCCTGATTTAACAAACAAAAAGTTATTTGTTTTTGTCCCAGCCTTAGCAATTTTTGTATCTTATACATTTTGAATTAATACTGTTTGAAGCCCTAATCTTAGTTTTTGTGAAATAGAGTATAATGTAGTATACATGTCTGTTATGTCTATTTTATTTTCTTTTTGTGTTATTTTAACTGGAATATTTAGCAAAAATAAATACGCGTTTATCGCAGCAATTCGTAGTACTTGCATGACAATAAATTTAGAGCTTATGCTAGGATTTATTTTTTTGATTTTAGTCTCTGTTGCTGAATCTTTTTCTTTTAGTGCTTTTGTCAGTTCCCAAACGCTAGGCTTTTATAATGTATTGTTATTTTTGCCTATAGCCCCTCTTATTATAGTGGCGTTTTTGTTAGAAACTAACAGAGCGCCTTTTGATTTAGCTGAGGCTGAGTCCGAATTAGTAGCTGGATACACTACTGAACTTGGTGGTTTTTTTTTTGCGTTATTCTACCTAGGAGAGTATTTTCATTTGTTTTTTTTCAGTTTTGCTTTTTCTATTTTTTTTTTTGGAGGGTGGTTAATATAGTAATAGCAGGTATGAGTTGGTTGCAAATTTATAATTTTTTTTTTAATTTGATTACATTGAATTTTGAACATATTCTTATTTTTTTTATCTTTCTTTTTACTTTAATTTTATTTTACATTGTCACTACGTCATTCATGAGAATACTGATCACTATAGCGCAACTAATAATGGCCTCTGTAGTTTTAGCTAGTTACAACCTTGATTTCTTTTCAGGGTTTTTATTGGTTGCGGAGCTTCCAATACTACTTTTAGCCTCAGTGTTTTATTTCCAAAAGTTCGGAATAAAATTTGATTCACTGTATAGTATAAAAAATGTGAATGCGTTCGCATTGTCGCGTTTAGCTTGTATTTTCAGTGCTTTGATTATTTTTTTTACAAAACTTCTAAGTTTAGATAGCATTTATTACAATGATTATTGAAGCTTATCTATCGCTCATGTTTATGAATTGTCATCTTTAGGATTTAAAAATGATTTTTTATTGTGGTATAGTTTTTATTTTTTATTTAATAAAAGTCTTATTGTACTATTGACTATGTTAATATTTATCGTTAGTTTTTTAATTATTATTATTTATTATAATCTCAAAGTTTTGGATATTTTAAATAAACGTCGTAAAATCACTGCTACAATAATGCGTAAACAAAATTTAAATAAACAAGCAGTATACAGTAATACCATTAGTTTTGTAAACTCTGATATTACCAAGGCTAAGCATAAAAAGTATGTTGACTTTTTAAATACACAAGAAGAAATCAAAAAAGAAATGGAAAAGATATTAAAGGAACAAACACAACAAACACAACAAACACAACAAACACAACAAACACAACACGAAGAACAAGTATAACATTACCGACAAAGTAAATTTTATTTCGTTTTATAATAAAATAAACAAATGCTTCAGAAAGGCTCTTTTCTAATCCCTAGTGATACCAGTGGCGTTTATTTAATAAAGGTTATTCAAACACGCAGATGTAGTACTAGAAGACATGCAAAAACAGGAAAGTTTCTAAGAATCGTGTTAAAACAAACTAAAACAAAATTAATAAGAAAACGAAAACAGAGAGTAAGGGGAATCATAATCCGATCGAACCATTCTTTTTCTAAGAGAGATGGTATGCATTATAAATTTGAACATAATGCTGTGGTTGTTCTTAAAAAACGAATGAATACTTTGGGGAAGGAGGTAATTGGCCCTTCTTGCAAACGTATGAAAATAAAAAAATTCAGAAATTCGATAATTACACTATTTTAGTGTGGTACATAAACTTTAGTCGTCTAGTGGTTAGGACAGCAGGTTTTCACCCTGCAAGCTCAGGTTCGATTCCTGGCTAAAGTGTACATGTTGTCGATACTGAATTTTTGAACTAGAACATTGAATTTAAAAAAATTAAATGACTATAACAACGTGTACCCTCTAAATAAAATAAAAGCGAATTCCATGCAATTGAACCTAATAATTACATTCTATATACAATCATTAAATTTTCTTAGAATTAAAAAACTAAATAGTAGTTTAGTATTAGGTGACAAAACTGTAATGTTAGCTATATTAGTTTTTTTGATTTTAATTTTTATATTATCGTTCTCTTTAGTTTGTTTTTAATACATTGCAAATGAAGCAGTCTTTAAAAGTCATGAAAGCATATTTTACTGAAATTCAATTTGTAACTTTGATATCTTTGAAAAGTGTTATGAATAGCTATGCGTTTGTATGATTTTTTTTAGTGATTTTGCCATTAACTATGGGTTTGTAACTGGCTGTTTTTTACTTTGCTAATCTTTATTATACTAGTATTTTTTTGTTAATATCTAGTTCGTTATTATTTTTGGGCCTATCGTTGATTCTAAGTTTTCACAGCGTTGCTACTCGCTTTACAAATTTTGTTAATGCAGTAAAAAAAACATTCATTTTGACGATTTATTTATTATCTTTTCTTTTTGTTAGTATTTTTTTAATTCATAATTTAAATGCTAAGTCTGCTTACCCATCTTTATTTCAAAGTCAAACTATACATTTTGTAGATAACATATCGATTGTTATGATTTTATTGTGTTATATAATTGGTTTTATAAGTTGTACTACATTGGGTGATCGTTTGTGAATTCATAATATAAATGCTTCTGTTTATTTAATTTATTTTCCAGGAATTATTCTCCTTTTCTGCCAGGCACATAGCCTATTAGAGCTGTTTCTTTATTATGAGCTTTTAATGCTCCCATCAGTTTATCTAGTTTACAAATTGGGATATACTAAAAAGTCATACCAAGCTAACGTATACTTTTTCATATGGACTCAATTAGGTTCATTAATAGTCTTTGCAGGTGTTTGTTACATAAATTTAGTACATGGTGTAACTACATTTGATTTTTTGCGAAATTGTGTATTCACTGAATTTGAAAAGAACGTGCTCTTCTATTTATTTTTTTTTGGATTTGGCATCAAAACTCCAATTTGACCTTTTCATTTTTGATTAACGAAAGTACACGTCGAGGCTCCCAGTGGTTTTTCAATATTTTTAAGTGGATTTCTTGTGAAGACTGCTTTGTATTGTTTTTACAAATTTTCTTTGATTTTAAATATTAACTCTATTCCCGTATTTAGCTTGATTATTTGTTTATTAGGAATTTTCGATGCCTCGTTAAAAATGTGGGGTCAAGTGGATATCAAGAAATTAATAGCTTATGCTACTATTCAGGAAATGAATTGTATTTACTTTTTACTGTGCTTAGGTGATTCGTGAAGCATACACATAGTTACAGTATTTTTGTTTGCTCATGGAGTTTTATCTGCATTAATGTTTTACATAATAGAGCTTATTTATAAGCGAACTAATACTAGAAGTTCTTACAAAATATCAGGATTAAGTGAACTATATCCTAGCTTAGCTATAGTCATTTGATCTATGATCCTTATTTACATGGGCTTGCCTTGCTTTTTAAAATTTTTTGTTGAAGTTGCTTTCATTGCTGTGTTATTTGAATTTAATAGCGTTTTGGCAGTATGCAGCGCTATCATTTTGATGATTGTTGGCGGAATTGGATTTATAAGACAATGGCTAAACATTTTGTATGGGCACCCTGGATATCCAGCAGTGCGCCTTGATTTATCAAAAGAAGAATTGACTGTGTCAAGTATTCTTATTTTTTTTAGTATGGTCAGTTTGCCTTTATTATTTTTTTTTTAATTAAACTAAGTGCATGTATTCTACAGATTCAAGAGTGCAGTTTCAGCTAAAGTATAGGTTAAAATCGTTTAAACTTCTATTGTGAAAATTGCAATTAATAACAGAGAATAAAAAAAAAGCTTTGTACCCAAATTGACAACGTGATTACTCTGATTCGCCACAGTTGTATTCGATTTATGGAATACTTTTTAAAAAGGTAGTTTTCGAAGCTTGGCATAATGCTAACGTTTTGGAAAACGCAGTACGTTTGGACACCGACACTCACCTTTTACTAGAAGACGATAGTGCTCTAAAAGAGGAGGAAGATTTACGCATAGACAACGCTAATTACTCAAAAGTGTACACATTAAAGTTGTTAATAATCTTTTTACACGAATTGTTTAATTTAAACCAACTGGTGAAGTTAAACAAAAAAACTAATAAATTAAGCCTAGTAACCGATTTTAATTTTTTTAAAACGCATTACACTATACCTGTAGTTACGTGAGCAGAAGTTAATAGAGTAATGAAGCTTGATAAGACTGCAGTAGAGCTGTTTAGTTTACAAAATTTTGTGCAAAAGCATCAATACTTACATGAACCTGTAAATTTAAACTCAGTCCGAGGTTTAGCATTTATTTTATTTTATTTTTCGTTTTCTGATAACAACTTTAGCATAAAAAAGCAAGCGAGTGACAATATAAACTTAAAACTAACCCTTACTGCCGGTTTATGCTTTCGTACTATTTTTAGTCACTCAATTCATAAGTTTCTTCTGGACTTAGAGTATTAAATTAATTACTTGGGTGACATTCTATTCATTTATGTAATTCTAAACTCTTTACTTTTCTCCTTTATTTTTTGATTTTTAACTTTCGCAGCTAAACTATTTTATATGGATAAGTATAAAAATTATAAGCTAAATTTTTATGAGTGTGGATTTAAAGCTTTTACAAGCGTTAAAATAAACTTCTCTATTCAGTATTTACTACTTGCATGTTTTTTAATTATTTATGACACTGAGTTTCTTATTCTTTATCCTGTTATGTTCAATCTCTATTCAATGACTAGCGTGGAGTTAGTATTGATACTATTTTTTTTTTTATTGCTACTGTGCGCTTTAATTATCGATTACGTGTATGCAGCATTAGATTGAACTTTATAACGTATTCATTAATATACAAAGCAAATATGAACAAAGACGGTTGTGCACAAGTTTAGCTTCACATTGTATGCTGGGTAGTTGATCTTTTAAGATAAGACTTACAAGGCATTATCACTACAAATTTATTATTTATTAAAAATAATAACCATAAATTTAAATGAATAGTATAGTGCTCGTAAAGGTGCTAAAAGAAGGGGATTCACCCTCTTAGCTCAAAAATGATTTGTTGATAGAAAATAGTACCGCGAGGGAAAGGTGAAAAGAATATAAATGACGTGAAAAGATTCTGAATTTTAATGCTAAATACGAATACTGCTAAATGTGGTATTGTACCTTTTGTATAATGGGTTAACGAGTTAAAGATTTTAGCAAGCGCAAGCGCATCGAAAGAGTACTAGTTATAATCTTTATACCCGAAGCTAAGTGATCTAATAATGAGCAAGTTGACGGAATATCCTGAGGACTGAACTCGTAAATGTTGCAAAATTTTGAGATGACTTGTTATTAGGGGTGAAAGGCTTATCAAACTTAGTGATAGCTGGTTCTCCGTGAAACCTATGTAAGTAGGGATGGTTTTTATAATTTAGTTAGGTAGAGTAATTTAATGAACCCGCGAGGGATCAAAAAAATCTTCAAATTAGCTAAATTAGTAAACTAATCAGACGTTAGGCGCTAAGGTCTTACGTCAAGAGGGAAACAGCCCAGATTGAAAAATAAAGTTGTAAATTGCTATTAATATAAAGATTTCGGCACTTATCTGCGCGTGAGGTTGGTTTGGAAGCAGTCATCCTTTTAAGAAAGCGTAAAAGCTCAACGCGTATACACCAACTTTTATTAAATTTGGTATATAAACGAGATCAAAAATTTATGCAAAAATATAGCAAACTGAATTTTCAACAGCATACGCTGGGTAACGGAGCGAACACTATATCGGTGAAGTAAAAATGTAAATTTTTATGGAGATACGTGCTTTGATTATGTTAACATTAGTAATAAATAAATTGTGAGAAACAATTTTGCCGCATGCTGTATGGTTTTTTTGTTTTGATAATCTTACAAAAAAAAATTCGATCCTAAGCAGTAGATTTAAATCAATTGTGATGGGCAGCATTATGAACTGCTGCAAATTTTAAGCTGCACAAAGATTGTGAAGTAAGAAATTTGTAGTACTGGAAAAAGTAATGCAATTATCGTACAAACACCACCGCAAGTCAGCTGGCTGAGTAAGCTAAGGCAAAAAAGGTAATAACACTAAAGGAACTCGGCAAAATGACTCTGTAACTTCGGGAGAAAGAGTACCGTGAGGTAAAGAAAAGAGGGGGTAGCGACTGTTTAATAAAAACATAAGACTTTGCAAAAATAGAAATATGATGTATAAAGTCTGACACCTGCCCAGTGCTGCAAGACGAAATAACTTTATTTTTGTAGAGTTTATAAGTCCCAGTAAACGGCGGCCGTAACCCTGACGGTCCTAAGGTAGCAAAATCCCTTGACGGGTAAGTTCCGTCCTGCACGAATGGTGTAACGACTGCCCCGCTGTCTCTAGTGTTAACTTTATGAAATTGAAGTGGTCGTGAAGATGCGGCTAATTACAGCTAGACGGAGAGACCCTATGCACCTTTACTGTTATCTATAATGAATAATTAGTATACTAAGACATAGTGATGTAGTAGCTAACGTGTAGGTGGAAAACTACTCTTAATAAACTAGTTATTCAAGTAGGAAACTATTCAAATTATAGAAAGACAGTTTGACTGGGGCGGTCGCCTCCTAAAAAGTAACGGAGGTGTGCATATAGCTTAAAATATACGAAAGTAATGATCTTATAATAGATTAATTTAAGCTTGATTAGTGTACCTACAAGTATACTAAGGATGCAAATCTGCTATAATGACCCGATGATTTTTTGTGAACTAATCATCGATTATCGAATAAAAGGTACGCTAGGGATAACAGGCTTATGATTTCCAAGAGTTCTTATTGAAGAAATCGTTTGGCACCTCGATGTCGGCTCATCATATCCTGGTGGTGCATACGCTGCCAAGGGTTCGGCTGTTCGCCGATTAAAATGGTACGTGAGCTGGGTTTAAAACGTCGTGAGACAGTTTGGTCCCTATCTACTGTAAATTGTAGAATAGTTTAATATATTTACCTCAGTACGAGAGGACCGGGGACAAAAAGCCAATTGTTAACAATTATTTATCGTAAGTTGTTAAGCTAAGCTTTAGAAATGTAACTATTTTAGATAGGAACTAAATATTATAACTGTTCTAATAGAAAATTAGTAGATTACTTTTTTTAATACCTAAACAGTGAAAAAGCAGAGATGCTCAGCTGTGTAGTTAATTGTTTACTAAACGAACTAATTATAACTAAAGGAGGCAATGGCTGAGTGGTTAAAGCGATAGACTGTAAATCTATTGGGAAACCGCGTTGGTTCGAATCCGACTTGTCTCAAATAAATAAGTTAGTTTGTTAATTGCATTAGAAGAATGCCTATACAAATCAGTTTTTACGTTTAAATCGATAATCATAAAAAAAATTTCTAAATTTTATGTCTATGAGTCTGTATATTATTTGTGGAAGCGAAACATCGTAGTACACAATTTAAAAAAAATCAATTGAGATTTGAAGTAGAGGTGATCGAAACCAAATAAGCTTTATTACTAAAGTTTTAAATGGTTAATTTCCATGTCAAAGAAGGTAATAGCCCTGTAAATTCTTTAAGCTTCGTATAACACCGCTAGGACGGTCCAGCTGGGGCTCATGACCCTAAGTGGGTTAGGTTCAACTCCTGACAGCGGTAAAGCTCGTGTGGCGGAATTGGTAGACGCGTGCGACTTAAAATCGCATCCTTTTTGGGTGCTGGTTCAAGCCCGGCTATGAGCACTAGTGCAATCCATTTTTTTTTTAAGAAAATCGAGAATGTTTAATAAAAGTAGATATTCTAGAAATAGGCAAACCACGCGAGTAGCTTTTTATTTGAGTTTACTAGTTAATATACTTGTTATTTTAGGTGTTTTTACGTTATTTTATAAAATTTTATTTAAATTAGCTTTATTGTGATGGCCTTTTTTTGTTTTGTTAGGTTCATTTTTTTTAGGTTCATTTATAAGAACTCAAATTTTTACTAAAATTGTAGTGTGATTGAGAAACATTTTTAAACATTAGTTGGAAAAATAATAAAAAATGATTGATTTTTTTTTTAATTTAATTAATAATGTTAATTCAGTGTTTTATTACACTTCGCTAGATTATGTTTTGGAGTTGCTGAGAGTCACTTTTTCCTGATGCCAGTATGATTATCAATTTGTCATTTACGATTATTTTTCTTGAGTAGTTATCACCTTTTTTGATTGCGTCATAGCGGAAACTTTAGGTTGAAACTCCAAGCACGCTCCCTTCTTTGAGTTTGTACTTCCGGATCGTGAACTACCCGAGTGTACATATAAAAATTATAATAAGTGCTTATTAGAGCTTCAAAAAGTCATCGATATTTTCGTATCTGGTGTTAACCTGGATTCCTATATTTCAAAAGATGTCAAGTTTTTGTTTGAATATATTACTGCTTACTTAGTTCTTCTCTTAAAACTTTTTATGCTTATAAGTGCTGCTGTAGTAATTGCAATGTATCAGTTTCCTAAAGGTTGAACTTACATGTTCCACGTTTCAATGGAATTTTACGAAAAAGCGAGCGTCGAAATAAAAAATTTTTTTAAAAAATTTTTTAAGTAACTATTGTTATATGGAGTAACCATGAAACCCTTTTATTACTATTACTACTATTATTATTAACAGAAAATAAAAGATTGTTACTGATAAAAGATTGGGGGGGGGGGGGGGGCGCGGCGGGC
>JBIPMB010000057.1:0-12360 GCA_044369355.1 Gammaproteobacteria bacterium
GTCAATTTATATGACTTAATAAGGGATATTGTACGAAAAAATATTTTCCATTACCAGTGAAATTATATCGATTTCAATGAGTTAGAAGCTTATCTTTTTTCGCCGAGAATTGCTGTCCTACGAATTGAAGTTATAATGCGTATTTCACCACCATAGCATTAATCCATTTCTCCCGTGTAGATTCGGCCCTTTCATAGGGGGCAAAGGGGGATAAAACAGGGTCTAAAGTTTGTATGGTGTTCTTTAATAGATTCTTTTCTTCAGCGCTCAAAGCTGCTTTGCTGCCATCCGCCGTTATCAAACGAATACGGCGCAGCATCATTTCTTTGGTGGCGATATTTTCAGGCGTAGGATCGTTGGTAGACAATCCATAAATACCATCTAAGTAGCTCTGCCATTCGCCCTCTAACAATTGATCCAAGGCCGTTGGATTATCTACAATGTCACTCAACACATCGCTAAATGCGTCTAATTCTTTGAGCCTAGCCACATAATGCATTTTAAAATTTTCTTCTAGGGCCTTAGACATATCTTCAAAAGACATATAACGATGCCAGGTGATTAAATCATGCAACAGTAAAACGTGGCGTGGATGGTAATACAATATCGTTTCACAAAGCCACTCCGCTTTTCCTAGCAACGAATTGACGGCACTTTTTTCTTGCCATTCATAAGAATGTTGCGGCAAACAGCGACCTGTCACATAAGCAAAGAACTCCGCTTCGCTTAAATCAGCATTCTTTAGTAAGTACTCCTGTGTACAATAGCGCTGCTGCAAATAGTATTCTGTAGCTTGCCTTATCGGATCACCATTCTTAGCTTTTGCTTGCATCATCAGTACTGCTATCTGTATCTGTTGCTTTGTCTTTATTCACGCTGAATAACAACTGCCCTATCATTTGTTCTAATATGATAGCGGAATGCGTTTCACTGATTGAGTCCCCTGATTTTAAAAATTGATCCGCAAAGCCGGGCGCTAAAGAAATATAGTTTGAACCCAATAACCCAGCCGTCAGGATACTGGCAGAACTGTCATTAGGAATATTGTTAGCGCTTCGATTCAAGCGTAATGTCACGGTAGCGCGATAATTTTTGGGATCTAAACTAATACCAGCCACCTGCCCTACCTTAACCCCAGCTACGGTTACTGGCGCACGTATTTTTAGATCGCCTATATTGTCAAATTGCGCTTTCACATCGTAGGTATCGCTACTCTGATAAGTGGTTAAGTTACTGACTTGAAAAGCCAGCATTACTAAGCCCGCTATTGCTAATAATATAAAAAATCCGACCAAAGTCTCTATACTTTTCTGTCCCACGCTACCATCCCCCCATCATCATTGCTGTTAATACAAAATCTAAACCCAATACTATCAACGACGAGTACACCACTGTACGTGTCGTAGCATGGCTAATACCTTCTGCTGTAGGTATGGCCGAAGCGCCTTGATAAACGGCCATCCATGTGATCACCACGCCAAATACGGCACTTTTGATAATGCCATTGAGTACATCTAGGCGAAAATCAACGCTGCTTTGCATATTACTCCAAAAAGCACCCGCGTCTACACCCAACCATCTTACGCCGATTAAATCACCACCCCAGATGGCGATGGCACAAAAGATAATCGTTAATAATGGTAAGCTAATAAAGCCGCCCAATAAGCGCGGCAACATGATGCGGCCTAAAGGATCGACGCCCATCATTTCCATGGCATCCAATTGTTCCGTCGCTTTCATCAAACCAATTTCAGCGGTTAAAGCAGAACCAGCACGTCCGGCAAACAATAAGGCCGTTACCACTGGACCCAGCTCACGCACCACGCTCAAAGCAACCATTTGCCCTAATTCACTGGTGACGCTGAATTTATTCAAGATATTAAATCCTTGTAAACCCACCACCATGCCTATGAATAAGGCTGAAACAATAATAATCGGCAAAGACAAAACACCTGAATTAAACAAGGTATGTGCTAATAAATGTAATTTTTGGCCGGATCGCGGTTTACGCCACACCGATTTAGACAGGAAAAAACTCGCGTTACCCATTTCAGTGCAAATAGAAAGTCCCAAACGGCCTACTCGTTGTACAAATGCAATCAATGCTATTCTCCTTCACTACTTAATAGATCGGCCATAAAATCGGGTGCGGGATAATGAAATGGTACCACACCATCGGCCAAACCATGCATAAATTGACGCACATGAGGATTATCATCCGCCACCAATTTTTGTGGATCGCCCGCACCGACGACATCTCCACCCGCTAAGACATAAATATAGTCGGCTATGCTGGCTGTTTCGGGTACATCGTGCGAAACAATCACGGAAGTCAGTTGTAAAATATCGTTCAGCTCTTTAATGAGTTTAACCAATACACCCATTAAAATTGGATCTTGGCCAGTAAAAGGTTCATCGTACAGGATTAGCATCGGGTCTAAAGCAATGGCTCTAGCCAAAGCCACACGTCTAGCCATACCACCGGATAGTTCATTGGGGTATAAATCCCGAGCGCCGCGTAAACCCACCGCTTCTAATTTTAATAGCACCACATCCCGGATCATCAATTCCGACAACTTGGTGTGTTCGCGCAAGGGAAAGGCGACATTTTCATAAGCCGTTAAGTGGGTAAATAATGCTCCATTTTGAAACAACATCCCCATCTTCCGACGAGTTTTGTACAATTCTTTGCGTGACATCGTATTGATACATTGCTTGCCAAAATAGACATGACCGCTGCTGGGTTTTAATTGCCCCGTTAATAGGCGCAATAACGTGGTTTTGCCTGTACCGCTAGGCCCCATAATGGCCGTAATCTTGCCTTGTTCAATATTAAGACTAATATTGTCAAAAATGACGTGATCATTGTGCGCAAAAGAGACATTTTCGACACGTATCAAGGCTTCAGGCATTGGCTTTTCCTATATTCATTTTATGAGCAGATTATATAGAAAACAGTGGGGTGTGGCAATTGTGGGTTTTTTCTAGGGTCTGTTGATATTTCAGATCTTGTAGCGAAAAAAGAGGGGGCCGAGGCAAAAACACGGCCAATTTGAGGATAATATCGAGAATACTTGACGTTTTTTTGACCGGTTCTACTCTTTTTGCAGCCGAGATCTGACATGTCAACAGACTCGACTAAGCGAATTTTACTAAAATTTGCGCAAATTGTTCTGTTATGGTAGACTTCTTTCATAATATTGTGGCCTATGCATACTTCATTGATATAGGCCTCAAAAAATAATTTTTAGCGTTAAACAACATAAGATTGCGAGGTAAATAAAATGCGTAATACCAGATTCATTCTTTCAGAAGATGCCAGATCCCTTCATTCAGAAATGGAACAACGGGCTTCTAGAAAACAATTATCGCAAACATATGCCGATTTGATGGAGCACAATGGTAAAGATTGGTTAGATTTAATGTGCGCTCTTGAAGATGACAATATAGAATCGGCAAAATCTATCATTAATAAAAAAACGATTAATATCAATTTGCGAGACGATGAAGGTTTTTCAGCTCTAATGCTTGCTGCTTGTTATGGATATACCGAAATTGTCGATTCACTTATTAGCGCAGGCGCTGATCTAAACTTACAAAACAATGAAGGTTTTTCAGCTCTAATGCTTGCTTCTTATTATGGACATGCCGACATTGTCGATTCACTCATTAACGCAGCAGCCGTTGATCTAACCTTGACAGACAATAACGGAGCTTCAGCCCTGATCTTCGCTGCTCAAACGGGGAAAACCCGCATCGTCAAGTCACTCATTAGCGCAGGTGCAGATCGAAATTTACAAACCAATACAGGTGTCTCGGCTCTAATCATTGCGTCAAAGAAGGGTAAAACCGACACCGTCAAGTCACTCATTGAAGCGGGTGCAGCTCTAAATTTACAAACCAATACAGAAGCCTCCGCTCTAATCGCCGCGGCTAAAGAAGGACATATCGACATTGTAAAATTATTGATTGAGAAAGGGGCCGATACTTCTACATTAGCTTCTTTCATTCTTACTTCTCAGGAAAATCTTTACCGCCATATGAGTGCAAATCCACTAACATTAGAAGATAAAAAACATTTAATCAAACTTTACATTATGTTGCGTGCAAGTGAGGAAATGGATATAACAAATTGTATCAAAAAGGGAATTACCGCCTTTTTTAAACCGGAACATGTTTACACGGAAAAAATTAAGGTTGCCGAAGATTTACTCAAAGCGGTTGAGGAGGGACAAGGCTTTTCAGGAGATTCTCCAGTATTAAAAGATGGTCGACTTAAAGAAATATATGAGCTTTGTTTTGAACCAGGAAATCCAAGAAATTTGGGGGAGATGAATTATAGCACTTAAATTTTAAAAGTTAGTTAATAACTTTAGCTTAGACTCTACGCAACGGGAATCCAGTTTCAATACGGTTTTAATACTTTTTATTATCGTAACGTTACCCTTTTTTTATGTTATGACCTAGGCTATGCGATTGACCATCATCTCTAGGCTCGCGTCTAAATAAAGAAGAGAAAAAAGAACAACATGAGCGGCTTTCGTATTAGTTTGATGCGGCCTCGTGCTGATTTGATACGGCATGAAATAATATTGCACTATTATTTATCACATCATTATGGAGGGTCTGCTTGAAAATAGAGAATATCACCCCTGGTATCAGGGGTGATTAAAGCATGTATCGTTACTAAAATTTAGAAATTTTTGAAAAATTCTGCCTATGGTACGAGAGAATATATTTCTCAGCTTACTCGACCATTAGAGAACCTAGGCGTGGATGCAAGCATGGGCTCGAGATAATTAGAGGGAACTATGCCTCGCTTGCCACTCAATTCACAATACCACCAATTCACAATACCACCAATTCACAATACCACCAATTCCCACTATCATTCAAAACTGTGAGCACATCACTTTTAACAAATGAGAGTTGCTCAGGTTTTTTAGCGCAGTAATTGTGTTTTGCCTTCATGGAATAGGATTCATCAGGTTCTTCTGGTAATGGATCTTCTTCCTTTGAAATGATTCGCCCTGGTGGCGCGAAAAAACCAAAGCTAGAACCAGAAGACTGTCCTGTGAATACAGCCTGTCCCAAGGAATAGGAACAGCTACTGTTACCACTGATTACACTTTGACCAGCGGAAGATAATGGCGTATATATACTGCTGCTTGGTGAATATGTCGATGACGTTGCTGTATCACTGTCATTGTCAACAGGATCTATCCTCATCTCTTTTAGCTCCACAGCCATCGGGTCTGAATTCTCAAGAAAATATATAATATTCTTAAGGCTCGTTGATCCAACATAATAAAGACTAAAATGGCTCAGGAGTTTAGCATACGATAAGGCAGTATAATCATTGCCTCTTCCGAAATGAAACCCAGTATCTGCTCCATATTCATGACATAATGTTCGCACCATCTCTTCTTGTTCATAAATAATAGCCACCGCTAAAAAAGAACACACGCCCAAAAAAAACGCTTCAAAAGACGTCCTTTCTATATGTACACTCTGGTTTATCTCGAATATACCGTTATGGTTTTTTTTATAATCTTTTATTAATTCTCTTAGCTGTTCAAGATCGCCTTTTTTAATCCTAGTATACAATCCTTCTAAGAATTTTCCTTGCTTTTCTCCGGTTATAGCGCTGTGCTTCTGTAAAAAGGCAGCGATATTTTTTCGGCCCATAGAAAGAGCCAAATCTAGAACTGTACAATCTCTACGCCGTCCAAACAAAAAGTTAACATCATCTTGACAGTTTTCAACCAAAAATCTAACTGTATCTTTAGCGTTATAGATCACAGCTAAAGCTAACAGAGTATAATCCCCTAAAAAAGCTTCTTTTGGGCCTATTGACGGCCCTCTCGCACGTTTACCAGAAATAAACTTATTTATGTGCTGAAGAACAGTTTCGCGATTTATATTTAACTCTTCAACATTATCAAGCTTTATATGCTCACATATTGTTTCCAATGTTGGACTATAGTTAATAATAGCGACTTGTTTTAAATGATGATTTAAATCACATATAGCATCGCTAGTAATTAGTATCTTATATAAAGTATTATTAAACTGTGGTGGAAGACTAACACCCATATGTCGCAATACTCTTATTGCCATTGTAAGACAATTATGTGCTTCAATCCCAAATATCATCTGAAATAAGACACACATACGTCCGGCATCTATCAATAAACATGGAAATAAACACGGAAATAAACATGGCAGTAGTAGTAATATATTATCCGCGATTGGAGGAATTCCTAATAGTACCATATCCGAACAACGAAGACTTGCAGAACAACCACATGAACCAAAGCTAAAATAATGATTACATGTAACATAACCGCACCCAGCTGCTACGCATTCACCGCACCCCGCCGTTATACAACAAGTATATCCACTCAACCTGGTGACACGACAAGCTCGGCTATCGTCACAAACATAGTCGCAACAAGACCTTGGTTGTTTGCCTATTACTAATCTAGCTTCATGATTGAGATCCGTACTATCATGGACAGTACTCGCTAGATTTGGAAAATCAGTTGTTGCAGTACTACTAATAATTAAAACCCTTTTTAAAATTTTGTTCTGTTCATGATTCATGAACAACTAATTTCGATTCCAGATCTCGAATTTTTTTGTAATCTGATGCAATTAAATCGCGGTCTCCGGACAACGCGATAATGCCAATGCTCGTGAGATAATCTACTGTTTGGGTTACAAAGTCACCATTCTTAACCCAAATATATTTTCTGAATAAAGTCTGCAATTTAGAAACTTCGGCAAGGGCATCAACATTCGATATGCTTCCTGTAGCCGGTGCTTTCAAAAAAACAGGTACAACTGATTTCTTAAAACCATATTCTTTTGTTAAGACATCACCATCGGCATAAACTTCAACTAATTTATCCGCTTGACTGCTACCACTCGCTTCTCGAGCAAATCCAACAACCGGCCCCCCACACATTCTTGCACCTGACTCGATAAGGAGCGGTCCCTTTTTAGTGAGCATAATCTCAGTATGAGCAGCTCCCCAGTGAATGCCAAAAGCATCTAAGGCTTTTTGAGTATAATCAAATAATGCCCCATGTATTTCTTCATTATAAGGAACAAATTCAACATAATCGAAAAGCGTGTCACGGCCATTAGCAGATCGTTTATTATATTGAATCAAATGTGCTAAATAGTGTTTTCCATTGGCACTTACAGTACCGACAGCAAATTCTGTACCAATAGCTTGCTCTTGAACGACAACCGTTTCGCTCATATTTCCAGTAATTCTAGATGGATCAGTCAACACTCGATTGAAAGCGTTTCTCCAATCACCTTTTGCGGGAATGTGAAAAACATTATCGCTACCGGAGGATATTGGCGGTTTAATGATAAGCGGAGAATCAACCAGTTCGTTTGCCTTAATCCAAGCTTCTACTTCATGTTCAGATGAAGTATTGAGTGTTTTAATAAATGGGACCCCTGCTTCTTCTAAAGCTTTTTGCATAAGCGCTTTGTGTAATCGATTAAGCGACTTTTTAGGATCGTTAGAAAACTGAGGTGTTAAGATATTCGTCAATTGTTCTGCTAAGGGAACCCCTGACTCAGTACCAGGAATAATAGCAATAGGATCGTACTTTCTAAGAATCTCTATAAGGTTTGGTTGATCGGGAATAATCTCGATAAAATCTGAAGTTTGAATTTCCATTCCAAATCCAATTCGATCTAGATATTTAAAAATGACGGCAATAGCGGGTATCCCCCTAGCTTTAAATGCGGGAGCCAACTCTACTCCTGATGATATTGGGTTAACAATGACGATTGGTCTATTCATCTACATAATCCTTAAATTTTTACAATCCTAAATCTATTATTTTCTGATATTTATATTCTTTTGCCAACTCAAGTGGTGTTTTACCATCAAATCCACGTAAATCCTTTCTAGCTCCCGCCTTAATTAATACTTCCGCTGCTTCTACATGTCCGTGCCACACTGCATCATGAAGTGGCGTATAGCCATTATTTGGTCCTTGAGCATCTAATACTTTATGAAACCCAGGATAATTTGCGAGGATACGGATTATTTCTGCATTGCCATTATAAGCGGCTTTATGCAGTGGGATAGCTTTCATAGAGTATATCTGAATCTATTTTACCACTTTGACCTACCTCTTCCTGCTGAAGGGGCTGTAGCGCCTCTACCTCCTGGAGCTGGAACAGGATTTGGAGCAGAACTGTGCCCTCTACCTCCTGAGGCTGGAGCAGGATTTGGAGCAGAGCTGTGCCCTCTACCTCGTGAGGTTGAAGTAAAATTTGGCGCTGAGCTTTGTCCTCCACCGCTGAATACTCGACCCGAATAATTGGATCTGGCATTACCTCTTCCACCTCGCGAGACGGGAGGAGCGTTTGCCGCAAGATTCGCTCTATTACTACCATTCCACGGTGTAGCAGCTTCTGTTTGAGAAAATGCTGTACTCTCTCCATCTCGTGGGACTGAGGTAGGCTTTGCCACAGAGCTTTCCCCTCTAAAGAAGCTAGGTGATTGGCTTGAGTTGCCTCTTTCTGCTCCTGAAGAAGACGATTTAGAAGTATAGTTCATCGAAACAGACAATGACATTCGAGCTTCTTCTTGTTCAACAGCATTACTTCGCGGAACAGCGTTTTGTCTCTGGCTAATTCCTTGCGACCGCAAACTGGGAAGTGCTTCAGATATTTTTTTTTGCTTGCTTTTATGGGGTTGGCTAAATTTCTTACTATTCTCTTTTTCGAGTTTTATTTCTGAGCATGTGTATTTTTCTTCTTGGTTTAACAAGTCAGGTTTCTGACTAATGAAGAAATCACGCATGGCATCAACACCTTCAGTATCATAAATTTGTTTAGCCTTTTTTAAAACTTCTCTACAAGATTTTGAACCTCTGTTTGCTCTATCTTGAAAGAAAAAACGTATTTTCTGAGCTTGCTTCTTTCGTGTAGGAAATCCATTAGGGTCATCACTTGGACTGCGAGTACTAGGAAAAGGTTTAAAATCTTGACTAACTTTCTTTTCAAGCTGATCTCTTAAAGGAGGATTAATATACGGTCTAGATTCTGAATTCTTCCCACCATATCTTATTGCCGTCACAGCTCCATTCCAAGGTCTTGGCGAAAAAATTGCATTTACTCTCTTCTGTAAATCTTCACCTGATATCTTTTTATATCTAATAAATACATTTTGATTTTCTTCTCTTGCTTGTTGATGAACAACGACACGTCTTGTATCAAAACTGTAAATCTTACCATTATAACAACCAATTTCAACTGGCGGGATTTCAGATGTGTTCCTTGGATCAATAATTAATGATTGTCTAGTCTCTTCTAAGGATTTTCCATCTCTAAACTCTGAATTAATACCGCCTTGTGCAAGCCTAAGTCTATAAGGATTAATAACTCCTTTTTCATCAAGCTGTTCAAAATCTTCTACAGTTAGTAGTCTATCTAAATCATCTACCAATTCATGGTTTACTTCTGAGCTGAATTCTGATAGTTTTCTTAAACCTCTTTCAGTACTAGATTCGCTTTGCGATTCATCTGATATATTGAGAGCAGCTAGCTCAGCTTCATCTTCAGGATGAAGTTTTTCTCCAATAAGATAATGTACTGTTGGATCTTTATAAATATCCGCAACTTTTCTACAAATTTCTCTTAAGTTATCTAAATTTCTGAATATCTCACTATCCGGACTATATCCAGTCAGTAGATGTACCTTTGCTTTGTTAATAATATCTACAGTTTCAAAATGATATGCTCTTTTCCTGACATTTGACCAAGTTTGTGGAAGTAAAGAAGATCTGCGAGTATTAGCAAGCTCAAAATAACTGTAACCAACTTCTACGCTTGGTTCTGTAATAGAAATACTATTTAATTGTATTTCTATCCTTCTCATGAGAGACCAATACTCTGTTTCAGAAGTTGAAGTCATCATTAACTTAAGCATTTTCAACTGAGTTCTAGTTTCTTCTCTTTCACTGTATTGAATGTGGACTTGAATATTATATAAATGAGTAAGAATTCTCAGATGCGTGGCAACGTTATCAAAATTACGCGGGGCGAGTTCAAAATAATTGTCAAGCTCCATTAACACAGCTATTAAATTTGGGTTTAGTTCATCCTTGGAACGTCGGAAAATATAACATTCCTGTAAAGCTTCCCAAGCTTTAGGATAATCACCTTCTTTATTAGCAACTTTAGCGTAAAAAAATCTTATTCTATCTAAAGCCTCTTCGCATACACCATACTCCTCTCTTAATATTTTAGAACGTTCTATATGTTGCATTGCTCTACTGAAATCACCACTTTCAAAATAGCATTGGGCTAGAGCATATTTGCCAATTGCAATGGCTTTTTTAGTATCATTAGATATTGGACTTTCTAGTAATTTTTGATCTAGCCTTTTAATCACGTCTTCAAGAGATGCGGTATTTTCAAAATGATTTATATGTAATTTTGAAAGTTCATAATCCATCTGAATTTTTAAAGTCTCTACATCATCCAGCCCATGTGATCTTTTCAAATATTCAAGTACTGCTTGAAATTCATCTTCAGCGCGTTTAAAATGTCTAGCATAAAAAAATTCCGAAGCCTTTCCGGCTATAAATTTAATATATTCTAAAATTTTATTTTTCAGCATTGCATATATAACCGTTGCTTCAATCACATCCTTTTCATTTTCACGTAACATTGCACGAAGATCAAAACCCCTACCTTCTAATTCGGCAATTAATTCAGGCAATATTCTTTTAGCATCTAATATTTTATCTTCTTCCTCAGGTGTAAGGATCTCCCGGGGAGTCACTCTAGAAGTCAAAGCATCCGTTAATGTACCTGATGGGAAAATAGTACTTTCAAAAAAAGAAATATCATTTGGCATTTCATCTTGAGATATGGCTTCTTCAATTAATGAATCATCATTATGTTCTTGTGGCCGAGGAAATTTTTCATCCATTTTAAATTGCCTTTATTAAAAGATTTTTAAGATTTTATAACATATATTTCTACAGAGTATAGCGACCGCACTTATAGGCTTTGGTGATAGCAAGTAAAGACACAAAATAATGTACAATAACACTCCAGTGCATGTTCAAAATATCTCCCTTCTATGCTCTATAGTTCAGAGTAAAGCATACTATCTACGTTGTCAATTATCAGCAGCTATAGTGATCATTTTTACGATGCACTTTCATGGATAATATGAACATCATAAACTAGTAGAATATTTATTGTATTTAAGTGCGGAATGTATAATATTACAACCCCCAATCTATTATTTTCTGATATTTATATTCTTTTGCCAACTCAAGTGGTGTTTTACCATCAAACCCACGTAAATCCTTTCTAGCTCCAGCCTTAATTAATACCTCTGCTGCTTCTACATGTCCGTGCCATACTGCATCGTGAAGTGGCGTATAGCCATTGTTTGGCCCTTGAGCATCTAACATTTGATCAAACCCAGGGTAATTTGCAAGGATACGGATTATTTCTGCATTGCCATTATAAGCTGCTTTATGCAGTGGGATAGCTTTCATGTAATAGTCTGGTATGGTTTGATCAGCCCCTTTTTTCATGAGCTCAGTTGCCATTTTTGCTAATCCATCGCGAGCAGCAATCAAAATAGCGGTATGGCCATCACTTTCAGAACAGGAAACTACAGAAGTGCGATTCAGATAGTTGCACGTCTTTAAATTGCGTATCTTTTCAGCTTTTTCTGAATCAGAAAGATCTTTATTAATTGCAATGTTAAATTCCTCGAGCAATGCCATCTCAGATGCAATGCGCTGCCTATACTCGCTAAATAGTGTATGTATTTCTTCAGCTTGTTGCATGCCAAAGTCATCATTATCCGTTGCTATAAAAGCAATAAGATCTTCCGCCTTAAGTCCAAAAGTGGATACTATTTCTATATTTATTTCCTGTTGTGTTAATAAAAATTTTATGACTAAGGGTCTACGATGCCATACTGCTATCATCAAAGGCGTCATGCCGTGACTTGGCGTTTGCAGATTAATAAAAGCGCCCGCTCGCAGCAACGATTCAATCTTATCCCATTATAGGATCTAACTGATTTGGATCACATTTGTTTGCCAGAGCAATTTTGAATGCCTCTTTGTCACCATTGACAATCGTTTGGTGCAGATGTGGTAATGTCATATTTACTTCCTTATGTTACAGGTTTAAAATTAATTACTCGATATTGTTCAATTAAAGGATGTGCATCACTGCTTCCATCCATTAATATCCAAGTTTGGGTTGCATCGATATTGATGAATTTATTGTTTTTATCGATGGCTTGCCAATTAACGACCAAATCAATTTGATAGCGGTGATTATCAA
>JBIPMB010000299.1:0-3538 GCA_044369355.1 Gammaproteobacteria bacterium
GATCAAAAAGTGGGGGAATCAATTAAGAAACAAGTGGAGCCAAGATTAGAAAATGTTATTCAGCAAATGGTTAATCTCTCCCGTAATTAGTGGAGCTATCTTACTGGGAAGTGTAGGGAATGCGATCTGAAAGCCGGATGAACTCACAACTTTTCGGGGGTATAGAATCTGATAATGAACTTACTTTTACAGCTTGCGGCTTGCTGTGCAGGAAATAATCAATTATCGCCAATCAAAAAGGGTAGAGATTTAACCTCTACCCTTTTTGATGTTTGGTTTAACTAGGGCAAGGATGTTTAATAGTTTTGGGGCAATTCAAATTAAGTCTAATAAACTCAATTGTTTAAATTCGGGTTTATTTAATTCTTTAATTTCTATCTCTAATTCTGAGTATTCCCTAGGTTGGTTAATTCTGTCACAAGCAATATCAAAATACTCCTTTTCCTTTTCAATGCAGATATAATTACGTCCTAATTCTTTGCAAGCTAAAGCCGTTGTGCCACTACCACAAAAAGGATCTAAGACTATTCCATTCTCAGGGGTGATTAAAGTTATTAAATATTTCATCAGGTGACGACTCTTGACCGTTGGGTGAGTGTTTTTAATCTCTCCACTGTTTGACCTATCACTAGGGGATGCCTTGGCTTGGTAATAGACGCTAGGGATGGTTTCGGGGTCAAAGGGGAGTTGTTTGAAGAATCTTGCCGCCGTGCCTATGCTTTTTGAAAAATGGTTTATATTTCCTTTTTGGCGTTTCCCGTAACAAGTGCCTCTTGTTACCTTGTCGATTGACGGTTTCTCTCCACTCGTACAAATCCCACTCTGTTCACCAATCACCGTCACCGGACAATCAGGGCTATGATTCTCGCCTTTGCAATTAGCTCCGCAGGAAAGGATTAGGTTAGCAGGGTATCGTCCTATATCTTTAGGCCCTCTAGGACATGTTACATTTCCTATACCAACGCCAAACACAGTTTTATGGAAATCGCTTGATTTTGTTGGGTTTATCCTATTATTTGGGTCATTTTCTTTTACACCAATTCTTGTAGCCTCAATATTCAAACCACCAACGCCATGTTTTAAAATATTTCTAGCAATACTTGATTCCGATATAGGCTTTTGAACTAACCACCAACCCTCAACGGCTGGTTTTAGTGCCGGCGTTTTCCATCCGTCCCATTGTTTAGCTTCGGGGGATTTTGGGGCGGTTTCACACTCATTACGGGCCAATCCTTTCCAGCAATCATTTTCTCCCCAGTTTTTATAATTAGGTCGCTGCGTGCCATCTGGTCTAGTTTTTAGTCCTATAACTTCCCTTTCTTCCCCAAACAATTGATCGATTTGCTTTGAAATATCCTGACTTTTTGGAAATCCTTGGCTCTGTGCAACATGGCAAATATCAATAATTCTAAACCCTGCTAACTCCAAAGCCATACCCGTCCAGTGAGATGTTCTAGGGAGACTCCAAACCAAGCCACAAGCTCCGGGTTTCATCACCCGTAAGCATTCTGCCATTATCTCAGATAGCCAATTAATCCAGTTAAGCATACCGCCTTTGTTATGGTCAAATTCCTTTGACATAAAGCTAATTCCTGCGGGTGGATCGCTTATTAAGCTATCAAAATAATTATCAGGAATATTCTTTAAAACTTCAAAACAATCCCCATGAATAATTTGATTTAGCATCTTAATTAATTAGCATTATTTAATATTATATCTGTTAAATAACCCCTAATTACAGGGGCTATTTAATCAAGAATTATCTTTAAGGTTCCCACGTCACGATTATATTAAGTTTTTTACAATGGGATCTGATCATATCTAAGAATGATTCCTGAGTCTCTCCATAAAGGTGTATTCTCTTTTTGTGACTAGGATAATAATTTCCATAAACAATAACCTGTCCTAGAGCGTGTTTCCATGCTTTTATATTTTTAACTTCGATCACTTCTGAGTTGGTCAGGATATCGATATTTCCTGCTAATGTTTTAACCTCTCGCTTTCCATCTAACTGTTTTGCCAGTAAGTCACTATAGTCCGATTCTTTTCTTAACCCTCTTGTTATTCGTGTAACCAAAAAGTCACCAAGATCAATTCCGTTTTCTTTGAGGTTTTCAATAAAGTTTAACGACAATCCGTATCTTGTCTTTGAAAGAAGACATCTAAGCTGTGATACGGTCAAAAGGGCATATTTTTGTGGGCGACCACCCTGACTGCCTTCTGAGGGTTTCGACACTGGAAATGTAACAACCCCAAAGTGTTGCTCTATAACGCTTTGATGCTTTTTGATAGTTTGGACTAAAGCCCGATGTTCAATCCCTAAATCCTCAGCGATCAATCGGGAATCAACAACTAAAGTATTATTTTGTGTAGTAACATTAAGATTAGACATGATTTACTCCGCATCAGTAGGTTGTGTTTAGACTCAATTAAAAGGCTTAACTTTTGATTGAGTTGCCTATTTATATTATAATATAAATTTAATATTTTGGGGTAATTCAAGTCACATCAAACAAACTTAATTGTTTTAATTCCATAGTTTTTAATTCTGATTCTGAATATTCTCTAGGCTGGGAGATGCGATCACAAGCTATATCAAAATATTCCTTTTCCTTTTCAATGCAGATGTAGTTACGGTTTGTATTTATAGCTGCTACAGCAGTTGTACCACTTCCACAACAGTTATCCAAAACTAAATCACCTTCATTGGTATAGGTTTTGATTAAATATTCAAATAATGCAATCGGCTTCTGAGTAGGATGTAGTGAAGATTTATTTTTATCTGATTGAAAATACACGACACTTCGTGGATATCTGTCTGTATTTCCGCCTGTTTTAACTTCTGATGTCAATCGACCATACATAGTCGTTTTATTTTGAGCATCAATTGTTTTTGTAGTTTTATTAGCAGTTTTATGTCCAAATGTTTTTTGTGGATTATATATAGGTATTTTTTTGTAAAATACTAAGATATTTTCGTGAGCTTTCATGGGTTTTATTTTTGCTTGCAAATGACCTGTAGCGTTATTTTTTTCCCAAATCCACTCATATCTTAGTAATTTTATATTACTACAGCCTAAAACTTTATCAAAGGGTGTCTGGGCGGTTAAAACTATTGCTGCATTATCTTTTATTATTCTTTCATATTGAATCCAAAGTTTATCAAGATTTATTGTTGTATCCCACTTACATCCTGTAGTGCCATAGGGTAAATCGCAAAGAATCATATCAATGCTTTTGTCGGGAATATCTTTCATTACCTCCAAACAATCCCCAAGCGTAAAATAAAACTAATCCCTAGAGGTTAGCTTGACCCCTAGGGATTATTGGTTATTCTTGACAATCAAATCAATTAATCATCGTCACTATCGCAGTCATCATCAAAATAAAGACAATCACGGGACGCTATTGGGCGTGCTTCGCGCTCCCAATCACAGGATTTTTTATAATTATCGGAGGTCGGTTCGCCGTCGTTGTTTTCCCCAAATAATTTAACGGTCATCTGCAAAACAACGACGGCGTTATCCCACTCAAAATA
>JBIPMB010000292.1:0-3508 GCA_044369355.1 Gammaproteobacteria bacterium
TGTAGATTATTAACGGGGAAAACAGGCAAGTAAGCCTGACCCCGAACGTCAAAAATATTGGTATCAGCTTGGCGAATTACTTCAGGGGGTTTCACCCAGGCGGGTTCCCCTCTGGAGATATAGGTGTAATAGGCGCTCGATTCCGTCTGGAGTCGTTGTTCTTCAGCCAACACAACGCTAATCTTTTCTGCGCCGTCAGGCGTTTGAGGTAAAACACCAAGATCGTTCATTGTTCGTTGCAAAGGATCTGTCATTTTTCTTTACAAAAATAAACGGGACACAACACCCGTAGGTATTGCGTCCCGTTTTAGGAATATTGTCTTTATACTATCACAGAGAATTTGTTAATCATCGCCATCTCCATCGTCATCATCTTCTTCTTTGGTGAAGTCACTTAATTTTAAACCGTTTAGACAATGATCAACTTCATTAATGGCGATAATTAAACAAACTTTTTGTGAATCTTCACAAGTATCACCTTTATATGGAAGTGTACTTGTCATGGCCAGCATTTTATCTACCAATACCACCATTTGTTTTTTGTATTTTTCCATTTGTCTTGTGTATTTTTCTTGCTGTCTTTTTGTAAGTTTCATTTTTGTTTTTAATTACTCAACATTGATATTTAACCACTTTTAAACAATAAAGTCAATCATTACTCCAAACTACACCAATATCTCTAGCCTTAACCCCTCTATCTTTTAGTCGCTCCCAAGTTCCTGCGTACCAAATAATAGGGTTGCCTAGGATAGAATAAGGATCTGTCATATTTCTTTACAAAAATAAACGGGACACAACACCCGTAGGTATTGCGTCCCGTTTTAGGAATATTCTCTATAGTACCACAGCTTTAATCTGAGAAGCATTTTCGATAAGACAAGGAATCTTCATCTTCAAAGAAATCGCTTACTTCCAAACCATTGACATTCATCTGCACTTGATTGATAGCAGTAATCAAACAAATTTTTTGAGATGTTTCACAGGTATCGCCTTTGTAGGGGAGTTCAGTCGTTAATATTGCCATTTTACCCAATAATTTCTCCATTTCTAGCTTGTATTTC
This sequence comes from Gammaproteobacteria bacterium, assembly GCA_044369355.1. Lineage (GTDB taxonomy): Bacteria > Pseudomonadota > Gammaproteobacteria > UBA1113 > UBA1113 > VFKP01. Next base: position 1,062 of record JBIPMB010000292.1, read on the forward strand.
TCGTATTTTTCTTGATACTCTTTGAGTTGTTTTTTGGTAAGATTCATTTTTTTTTGTTTTAATTACTCAACAAAACCATTTAACCATTTTTACTTAATAAAGTCAATAACTTTAATTAAATTCCTTCTGTGTGTGCTATACTTTAGCTGTTGAGATTTAAAACAAAACATGACATATTCAATCCTGACAACACAACTTCAATTACTCCTGCAACAGATAGCCGAGATAACTACCGTAAACATCAAAAGCGGTACAATCGAAATATTAATTAAACATAGTTTGTTGGACAACGAAGGGTATTTGTGTATGGTAGTTTCACAAGAAACGATCGAAAAAATAAGTTTAAGCAGTGGTGATTTACTGATGTATAACGGTGACATTCTAATAGAAATTCAAGATACAAAAGTAGTATTAACATGGGCTTCGGTTCTTCTTTATGAAAAGGGATCAAGTTATTGTAATACGCCTAAGCGATGTCGTCATATCATTCCTCTGAAAGAAAGGACGGTAACAGGATTCTGCGATGCCGTGAATGAAATGGCAAAGTATCATGAGGGTTTAAGAAACGATCCTAAATTCCAGAAATTTGTGATCGCGATCATCAACGAAGAATAGACAAAAAGGGCTGTAGAGAAAATTTCTACAGCCCTTTTTCTATTTACTCCAAACTACACCAATATCTCTAGCTTTAACCCCTCTATCTTTTAGTCGCTCCCAAGTTCCTGCGTACCAAATAATAGGGTTGCCTGGGATAGAATTAGGACGAAAAATACTATTCAAGTAGTCATCCATCGCCGTCAAAGGAATACGGTGCTTGACACACAATTTTCCAAAATCATAAGCTGTAAAAAGCCCTGTTGTTTTCTTAACTTCTAGCACATCTTCCTTGATTACGTCTTTGAGTTCTTCATAGAGTTGTTTATATTTAACAACGTAGGCTTTTCCTCTTAATCCATATAATTGATGTTGTGGCATAAGATTATTTGCGATCGCTTTAAATTAAATAATACCACCAAAAAAGCACCTTGTAAAAAAACAAGATGCCCAAAATCGCGTCAAGTTCAAAAAACAGTAGGTTCTGTAAGTTTACCCATTCAGTATACCGAATAAAAACAAAACCATCAATCTTTAACCAGTAAAACTAATCCCCTGTTAGACTTTGCTTCTGCTTTCTTCCATCCGGCACACTGAAAACAATACCCTGGATTTACGCTTTTAATCTTTTCTGGATGGACATAGGTGAACTTCCTGGTTTTCCCATATTTATTTTCCCAGATTTCTTCTGATTTTAAGATTATTTTACTAGACAGAATATTTGATTCGTTGCGAAAAATAGTACATTGCGCTCCTGTTTGTTCATCTTTTCTATACAACTGAAAACTCCAGGCAAATAACCATTTTCCTGTCGGTTCCATTAGAATCAACCGCTTTCCCGGTGGCATAAATCGGGGTTGGGTTATGTTCCCCCTCCAAATACGAGAGTAATGCCGATTAGCTATTTCGGACGCAAGCAAGTCACCGTCTTTTACGATCACAAAATCGTCGAATGGAATATACAATTGTCCCATATTTTTTATTGGTCAGTTAACAAAATCAAATAATGTTTGTTGCAATTGAATATTTGGAGATATCCACAATACTTCAGTAGAATTTGCCCCACCGTTTTTCTTTGTAGCTACCTGTTTCTTTGTCCATCCCGCATACAATTCATCATATAAAGGATGTTCATATCCCGAAACAATGACCATACCTTTAATCGAGTTCAGACATTTTGCTAACTCAATATGATCTTCTTTTTTTAATTCAAAAGCATATAGAGTGTTTGAAGTTCGGGTTTCGTTAAGGTACGGGGGATCGACATAGAACAGTGTTTCTTTAGTATCAACTCGCTTGATTAATTCCAAAGCAGGGCGGTTCTCGATTTGGACTTGTTTTAATCGTTGCGCGATCGCATACAAATGACTAATACTATTCCAATCCTGAGCAAAGGATTGAGAGCGATTACTTTTGAAAGAATTTCGCCAACCACTTAATCGGGATGGGTTGTGAGATTGCCAGGAACGAACGTAAAAGCGTCGAGCTTTTTCTAGTGGATCAATAGTTGGTTTGTAGGATAGTTCATATTCTTCCCGACTGTATGGAGTTAGGTCTATTTTTTGGATTAGTTCAGATTCGTTTTCTCGCAAAACCCGAAAAAAGTTTACAACATCGGAATCCAGGTCATTGTAAAATTCGTGGGGAGACAAAGGTTTCTGTAACAAAACCGACGCTGCACCTCCAAATGGTTCGACGTAGCAGATGTGGTGTGGGAAGAAGCTAACAATCCAATTGGCTAGATTCCATTTGCCACCGTAATATTTCAGTGCTGGGCGAGATACTTGCATTATATTTCTCCATCCGCTAAGATGAAGGAGTTGTTGGATAATGTGCATTGTTTTAGTTTGCTG
>JBIPMB010000318.1:0-3464 GCA_044369355.1 Gammaproteobacteria bacterium
TCCACAGTTACTTTAAAACCCATATCGCCATCACTCACCCAATTCTGCAACGCCTCCCAATGCGTCTCCGGCCCCCGAATCTCAACGATCGCACTCACACCAGAAAATTGAGCTGATGTACTGCAAGAGTTACGAATAAATCCGCGTTGTGAGAGTACGTCAAAATCAGTCGTCTTAATATTCAAAAGCTTTGGTTTCGCCCTCGAGATAATTCCAACCCAATCATGAATCGCGTATTCTCGACCCCTCGCATTCAATAATGTGGCCCGGTCAATGAAAGTCCAGGAGTCCGAAGCATTTGGTCCGCTTGATCTAATCTCTTCAACTATCTCAACCTGTTTTTGGTAATCAACCACATATTCAAAGCCAAATCCAACATTCATCAAAACGCAAAAAGCGATAATCAAACCTAGTACGAGCCTTCTGATTTTCGCCGAAAATTTGAAAATTAGGCCAACGACCCCAACAATAATTAGTGCAATTCCAAGCGGTTGAAGGATTAAATGTCGCCCGAACCAGCCACTTCGGCCAAACATCATCGCAGGATATTTAAACCAAAGTTTCTGGCCGATTTGATTTGTGGCCACAAAAGCCGTCAAACCAAGTGCGCAAGAAAAGAGTCCTAATGAAATCCAGAATAGGTTGAGCTGCATTCTTAATAAAGACGAATTAATCCAAGCAAAGATTACAATCGCTGCTGCCAATATCAAGAAAATTGCGTCATCAACTTTGTTTGCCTTTAATTGATAGGTACCCACCACGTTCGGCCAAAAAAGAGATCTAAGCCCTAAATACAAAATTGGAATCGTCAAAAAAGCACTTGCGGCGGACCAAATCAATCGACCAATACTCTTCCGCTGGTTGAATATCTCATTCATGTAAAGATGATGCGCGAGTGGAAGCACAAATAATGGGATCATCGCAGCATTTTGAAACGAAAGAATGAATAAAAGCGCCGAACAAATATTGGTCCATGATTTAGTTGAGCGTACAGAAACTAACCACGCTCCGAAAAATAAAAGCAACGAAAAACTATAAGTAAAAGTTACTGCAGGTACTTTATGAGTAACAATTGGAACAATAGAGAAAATTAGAACTATAAATTTTTTTTCCTCAAGTTTTGGCTCGAATTTTTCAAAACTCGAAAGGATCATGAAAACAGTGCAGGGCAACACGAAAAAAATAAAAAAAGTTAACATTCTCACCACTGACGGCCCAAAAGTGACGAGAAGTAATTTCGTTAAGTGAGTCCAAGGAGGAAACCCAGCTTTGCGAATTACGTCGTTCCACATGTCCGAAAACATTGCATTGTCATCCCACCAAATCGAATCCAAGATCAAAAAAAACCAAAAATTTGAAATCAAATACAATAATGTTGCGGTCTTCCAAGGGAAGCCACGAAGCCCAGCGCGATCTAAAAAGTTTTGAAGTCGCGTACTAGACTCGGCGACAGCAATATCAGACATCACCGCTACTTTAATCTGCTACCCGAGGAGGCGGCGCTTTTGTTAGTCGAACTCGGATTGCGTGATCGAACCGCGCAACAGCATTGCTTCAAGACGCTCAAGTTGTGCCACAACTGGGCTCGCATCGGCATCTCGTCCAGTGCGTGCGTGAATTGCCTCGTTGAATAATGTTCTGCACATGCTCTGGGTTGCGAATATCGCCAAACAAATGCTGACAGTGTTTACCCCTCTTCTTGGCCTGATTTTGAGGACTGGCAAGTCTGCGCCGTCAACGCCGCCTCCCAAACAAAATAACTAACTTTTCAACTCTTGGCGCCTGTGAAGTAAAACAGAATCGGAATCGCCCCCGAAACTCTTTCGCTCGTTACCATCTCAGGTTTACATGCCCCAGGCGTATCATCCACAGTTACTTTAAACCCCATATCACCGTCACTCACCCAATTCTTCAACGCCCCCCAATGCGTCGCCGGGCCCTGAATCAAAGTCAACCTCGCATTATTTGGGAACTCACAACTTGTTGCAACACGGCTCAACTGCATTGATTCAACCCCGTAAGCCAACCAAATCAAACCTTGCCAATCTCGCTCTCTATATGCTCGACCACGTGCGTTAAGCAGAATCGTTTGATCAATAAATTGATATTTTCTTTCCAACATTCCTTCCCTATCCTCTTTTAGCACTTTGATTACTTCCTTCTGTTTTGCGTGATCAACTACATATTCAAAGCCAAATCCAATATTCAATAGAACACATACCGCAAGTATCGATGCCTGAATTTGTTTCGTGAATTTTTTTAAAAATTTTGGCAACAGCCCAATGAGACCGACAATCAATAATGCGGCTCCAAGAGGCTGCAAAGTCTGATGTCTTGAGTACCAATCGGACCTGCCAAGAAAAGTCTCAAAATATTTTGAAATAAATGACCAGTTAGATGGGAAAAAACCGAGAACCACGTAAGCAAATATTCCGAAAAACAGGCAAATGGTACCAACAAAAATGATTTGAAGTGACTGTTTGATCGCAAACATCTTACGCTGTAAAACGAAAGTGAGAAACATCAAAAGCCCAGCGAATAAAACAAAAGGAGTGGTCCCAGACAACCGAGCCAAACTGACGTCGTGGTAATCAACCTTTTCGGGCCAAAAAATCGTCCGCATTGTCCAATAAAAAATTGGCAACAAGAGCATTAGATGGTTTGCTTTAGAAAACGAGAGTACATCTCTCGAATTTCTCCTCTCTGACAAAAAAAACATGTGAAGCACCGGTAAAAAATAAAATAGCAACAACGAATGCATACCAAAGCTCAAAAAAAACAAAACCATTGACGAAACAAACGTCTTGTTTGACTTGAAGGTAATCAATAAGTACCAAGCAAAGAAAAATAAGAGAAACGAATTAGAATAGTGAATACATTGCAGCGAGACGCGCGCGGTATTAAAAGGGGCAATCAAGAACAAAAACACCAATAATCTTCTTTGCTCCAAACTTAAGGCAATGAGTTTGACCGAAATAGAGAACAGAAATAATCCTGATACAAAAAATGTTCCAAATATCAATGCCCTGGACCCAGTTAGACCAACTAAATCAAATAAAATTCTCTCGTACCGTAGCCATGGCGCAAAACCATAAGAGTCCCAAGCAAAAACTCCGTGTTTTGGAAATCTATACCAGTCGTCAGACCAGAGTGAGTCGCGTACGATGAAGAGCCAGCCCCAAGAGATTGTGTACAAAGTAGTTGCCGTCTTCCAAGGGAAGCCACGAAGCCCAGCGCGATCTAAAAAGTTTTGAAGTCGCGTACCAGACTCGGCGACAGCAATATCAGACATCACCAATACTTTAATCAGTTACCCGAGGAGGCGGCGCTTTTGTTCGTCGAACTCGGATTGCGTGATCGAACCGCGCAACAACATCGCTTCAAGACGCTCAAGTTGTGACACGACTGGGCTCGCATCGACGTCTCGGCCAGTGCGCGCGTGAATTGCCTCGTGAATCATGTTC
>JBIPMB010000001.1:0-37014 GCA_044369355.1 Gammaproteobacteria bacterium
AGAACAATTCGACGATATCCCCTTAAAAACAGTCAATGGTGCAGTTGTACGTATAAAGGACATAGGCTACGCCACCTTGGGCGCCTTAAATTACAACAGTTCTGCATATTTTAACGGTAAACCCATGACGGTCATGGCCATATTCCCTACTTCTGACGCCAATCCCTTAGCCGTATCGAAGGAAATTAAGGCGATACTACCCTCGCTGCAAACCAAGATGCCTCCGGGTTTAAACGTAAATACAGTTTACGATTCTTCTATCTTTATTCAAGAATCCATTACCGAGGTGGATAAAACGATCGTCGAAGCCGTTATTTTCGTGATCTTCGTTATCTTCTTATTCTTGGGCAATTTCCGTGCTGTGTTGATCCCTATCATAACGATTCCCTTATCTCTCATTGGTGTTTGCGTGATCATGATGGCCTTGGGCTATAGCTTAAATACCTTAACGCTATTAGCGTGGGTATTGGCCATTGGTTTGGTGGTGGATGATGCCATCGTCGTGTTAGAAAATATCCATAGGCATATGGAAAATGGCATGAAACCCATTCCCGCGGCCATTATAGGCGCGCGCGAAATTGGTTTTGCTATCATCGCCATGACCATTACCTTAGCCGCGGTGTATGCCCCCATTGGTTTCTCCGGCGGTATTACCGGTATTTTGTTTTCTGAATTTGCGTTTACGCTCGCGGCAGCTGTTGTTGTATCGGGCTTTATCGCTTTAACCCTATCACCGATGATGTGTTCACGTCTCCTCAAGGTAGAACACGATCCTAACAGCAAAAGTATTGCTCATAAAATTGACGCTATTTTTACAAAGATTATGGCAAAGTATCGTGCTCGATTACAAAAAGTACTTAACAAAAAGCACTATGTAGTTATTTTTACCGTGCTCATGTGGCTCGCTTGTTATTTTATCTATACCACCACACGTGAAACCTTAACGCCCCTAGAAGATCAAGGTGTTATAGTCACTTCATTCAACGCCCCTGCAGGCAATAATGTTAACTATACAGAAAAGTTTAGTACTGCTCTCAATGCTATCTACGAAAAACAAACCGAGGTTCAGCACCTAGGCGTTATCAATGGCACCACCAGTGATAATGTGGGTATTGCCTTTGCCCCCTTAGTGAATTGGAACGAACGCAAACGCTCGCAGTTTGATATTATGGCTGCAGTACAACCCGCCTTAAATGCCATTCCCGGTTTACAAGCCTATGCCGTGCCTTACCCGTCTATTCCTCTGCCAGGCGGTTCATTCGGAATTTATTTTGCCATTTCTAGCCCGGACGGTATAAACACCTTGTTGCCCGCTATCAATGGTTTGCAAGAAGCCGTAGCCAATAATCCCGGTTTTAGACCTGGAGCACAAATTGATCTAAAGGTTGACCAACCGCAAATTAACATCACCATAGATCGTCTGAAAGGCAGCGATCTGGGCGTCAGCGAAAGTTCTATAAGCAACTCACTAGCAGCTATGTTTGCTTCACCGCAAAATTTGCAGTTTTCTTATAATAACCGTAGCTATTATGTGGTACCGGAATTTATCAAGAACTTCAACTTTGAAGCCTCTCCCGATGACTTACAAAATATATACGTGAGAAGCACTACCACTCAGCAGCTGATCCCTTTATCCAATCTTGCAAAGATAGAAAACACGGTGCAACCGGAAAGTATCAACCATTTCCAACAAATTCCCTCGGCCACTCTGCAAGCTAACTTATTGGGTAACTACAGTACCAGTCAAGCTGTCAGCTTTTTAAGCGATTATATGACTAAAAATTTCCCTAAGATTAGTTTTAACTATGGTGGACAAACCCGTTATTACATAGCATCACAAGGTGAAATGACGCAAGTGATGTTATTCGCTATTATTATTATCTTCTTGGTGTTAGCGGCACAGTTTGAAAGCTTTAGAGATCCGTTGATCATCCTCATCGTTGTACCTATCACCATCGCCACTGCTATTGCTGTCCTGCGCTTATTCGGCGGTAATTTAAATATTTACAGTAAGATTGGTATAACCACGCTGATAGGCTTAATTGCCAAACACGGTATTTTGATCGTGGAATTTGCTAACCAGCTACAAGAAAAAGGTATGTCTAAACTGGATGCAGTGATCGAATCTGCTACCCTGAGATTAAGACCCATATTAATGACCACCGGTGCTATGGTGTTAGGTGCCCTGCCCTTGGCCTTTGCTAGCGGCGCAGGTGCAAACTCGCGTATGCAAATCGGTATCATCATCGTTGCCGGTATGACCTTTGGTACGCTGTGTTCCTTATTCGTAGTACCGGCTTGGTATTTGTTGTTAGCAAATACTAAAGAAACCAATCCGCAGATGGAACGCGACATTGAAGACGCTATAGAGAAAATGAAGACGCTGGATGGTGAATAAAATAGAGGGCGGTTTATCGCCCTCTATGGCTAAACTTCAAAAGCGTAGAGCTACTCGCTTGTTCGCAATTGTACGTGAGAACTATGTTATAAATTGGGATATGAGGAGAGCCGTTAGCAACTGTCTTGAACTGGGTAAATTTCACTCTGTTTTTAGAGTTTTTTATTACCCCCTCAAGTCGCGCCCTGCAAGATTATTACCCTTACCTTGCTCCGTGAGGGGCGCGATGCTGCCAACTCGCACAACGTCTCTAACGAGACACTGTGCTCGCTGGCCAGCTGAACTTTATCCTTGTATCCGCTTAACTTTCACAGGATACAATTGCTCCTGTCTTTGTGTTTATGGTTTCTAAATATCTCTTTTCTTTCTTCTCATCCCATAGGCTATTGCTTTTTACCATAGCATTGAGTATCAATAATAACTTATGCATTGCTGCCGTTACAGCTACCATTTTTGCTTTGCCTGCTGCTAATAACCGTTGATAAAATGCTCTTATATACCCATCGCCAATGAAGATGCGAGAACGATGCACTATCTCTTATTGAGAGCTCAGAATACTGGCCCAAAGCCATCGTTGCCGTTGTGTCAAACATGCCGTCAATACATCCTTGTAGGCTCGGTCGCGACATCCTGTCGCTCACGGTTTGCCACAACTTTGCAAAGGTGACTTTGAGCCTAAGTTCTGCGGTTTTTATCTAGAAAAGAAGAAAACTCTATTTGACAAAATGGCAAAGATTGTTAATACCCTATTGCAAAGCTGAAATAGATGTGATCAAATAAGGATATGAACCAAAAACTTAGCAAAAAAGAACGTGAAAATTTGTTGCAATCGCATCGTCAAGAGCGAGATAAGCGCGTGTGCGACCGAATAAAAGCAGTGCTAGCGTATGATGATGGTTACAGTTATGCAGAAATTGCAAAAATTCTCCTGTTAGATGACGAAACGATACGCCGTCATGTAGAAGATTATTTCTGTAAGGTGAAGCTAAAGCCGGAGAATGGAGGCAGCAGTAGTCATTTAAGCGTAAAGGAAAGCTTGTGGGTGAAAGCTCATCTAGAAGAAAATACTTATTTGTACGTTAAAGATATTTGTGCTTATGTAAAAGATAGATTTAACAAAAGATATAGTATAAGTGGTATGACAAAATGGCTGCATCAGCAAGGGTTTTGTTACAAGAAGCCCCACGGTGTACCGGCAAAAGCGGACAAGAAAGAGCAGGAAAAGTTTATAAAACGATATGCGCAATTAATAGATAAAACCCGAGGAAAAGAGCCTATTTACTTCGTAGACAGCGTGCATCCACATCATCAAACAAGACTGACTTATGGATGGATATTAAAGGGAGTACGCAAAGATATTGCAATGACGGGTAGACAATATAAAGTCAACATCATTGGTGGAATAAATCTAGATGGGCACAAACTAATATACAATCCAGTAGATAAAGTAGATGGTGAAGCGATCGGGGGATTTTTATTAGACTTGCGCAAACGGCATCCTGAAAAATGTAAGCTTCACATTATTTGGGATAACGCAGGATACCATCGGGATAAAGAAATAATAGAGCTAGCAAAGAAGTTAGCTATTGAATTACATTATTTACCGCCGTATTCGCCGAACCTTAATCCTATAGAGCGCTTATGGAAGATAATGCATGAATGGGTAACTAATAATAGATATTATGAAACATTTTTAGAGTTTAGCGAAGCCATCATGAATTTTTTTAAGCTGATAGGCAGACATAAGAATATTTTACGGGCACGAATCACTGATAATTTTAGAGCGATACAATCACCGTTATTCTCGCCTTAAGAAAATAAGATAAGTATTTTAATGGGATTTTCTACATTTTCATGTAACGAAGCGCGGAACTTAAGTTCAAAGCCATCGTTGCAAAGTTGTGGCAAACCGTGAGCGACAGGATGTCGCGACCGAGCCCCCATGGATGGGTTTACGGCGTGTTTGACACAACGGCAACGATGGCTTTGAACGAGTAACCTGTGAGTTTGAGAATCTCGCATCTTGAAGTGGAATGGGTAAAGAAGGGAGTTTCTTTAAAAAAATTAAAGAAGACAGTCAAAGAGCTACTTTCAATAACCGGGGGGTCTTCATTATCTGTAGCAGCAACTGTGCCATAATGACTATCTGGTTTGTCATTCAGTAAGGAAATATTTGTAACGCTGTTTTCTTCTGGAGGTTGGCTCTCAAAATCAGTTTGTATTTGCATGGCATCTTCATAAGTTATACGCATTTTTTTAAAAGCCTATTTTGATTTCTCAATAGCAACATTATACCATTATCATGAATATGTTCTCTTGCGAAAAGGGCCTTTATGTGAATAAACTATTATCCTTTCTGATGATGTACGCATTATAATGGTGAGGGGTAAACGCAATTAAATTTGTTTTGAGGTTAAAATTCCAAAAAATATTGATGTACATTATAAAAAGAAAGGGAATATGCATTGAAAATTGAAATAGATGATAACTATAGCTATTATATCTGAGGATGTAGTCGTATCAAGAGGATATTGTGTTTCAGAAGGGCGGTTTGTTTGCCGCCCTATAGATTAACGCCAGAAGATCTATTCTTCAGCTTTCTTCTTCTTAGGCATTAGCTTTTCTTTAATACGTGCTGCACGACCTGTTAAGCCACGTAGATAATATAATTTAGAACGGCGCACATCACCGCGACGGATTACTTCGATGCTGGCCAAGGCAGGGCTGTATGTTAAGAAAACGCGTTCTACGCCTTCACCATGAGAAATTTTTCTTACTGTAAATGCGGAATTTAAGCCACGATTACGCTTAGCAATAATGACGCCTTCAAAAGCCTGTATACGTTCGTTGGTGCCTTCTTTGACTTTAACGTTGACAATGACCGTATCACCAGGATTAAATTCTGGAATTTTCTTGCCTTCCATTTGTTGCGCTTCGATCTGTTGAATTAATTTACTCATTATAATCTCCTCTAGTTACTTCTTTATACTCTTCGCATTTGACCTTTAGGCTTTGTTGCCTTCGCCCATCTCGCATCCAGTATATGACATAAGTACGTCAATCCTTTTGCTCGAGAGCTAGGCGCCTCGCCTAAAAATCAACTGCTGTGAGTAAGCTCAGCTAATATCTTCTTTTCCTCGGCGCTTAATTGCGCTGATTCTAATAAATCGGGTCGTTTTGCCAGTGTACGCTGTAAAGCCATGCGGCTACGCCAGCGAGCAATCGCTTGATGATCTCCCGACAACAATACTTCGGGCACCCTAGCCCCTTCATCATTTTCTGGTCGCGTGTAATGTGGATATTCCAACAAACCGCGGCTAAATGAATCTTCATCGGCCGAGGTGTTATCTCCCAAGGCCCCCGGTAGCAATCTTACCATGGCATCGATCACTGCCATGGCAGCAAACTCGCCACCGCTTAATACATAATCGCCTATAGAACATTCTTCATCCACTAGGCTCTCAATGAGTCGCTCGTCTATGCCTTCATAGCGACCACACAATAAAACCAAATTATGCGTGGTTAATTTTTCTTTTAACCGTACTACGCCAGATTGTTTCAACAACGCACCCTGCGGGCTTAAATATACCACCCACAGAGGCTTATCACGCTCAGCCTGAATATGAAGTATGGCTTTACGCAAAGGTTTTGCCATCATCACCATTCCCGGGCCACCGCCATAAGGTTTATCATCCACCGTGCGATGTTTATCCTCGCTGTAATAGCGCACATCCCAGCAGGTGATATGCAACAGACCGTTTTTTACAGCGCGGCCTAAGACCCCATACTGCAGCGCTTGAAACATCTCAGGTATAACACTGATGATATCAATATTCACTTAAAAATCCGCATCCCAATCAACAATTATTTGTTGTAGCGTTTTGTCTACCGATTTTAAAAAGCGATCTTTAATCAGCGGGATTAAATATTCTTTTTCACCCGCGATCACTAATAATTCATGGGCGCCGCTATCTATAAACCCTGTTACTTTGCCTAGTTGTACGCCTGCTACATTGATGGCGCTAAAGCCGACAATATCGTTTATATAAAATTCATCTTCTGCCAATGGCGGAAAATCGCTACGCGCTATGGCTATATCAACGCTGGTCAAAAAACGCACTGCTTCGGGGCTGTCATAGCCCACTAAATGTACGACCCAACCCTTGCCATGTCTAGCGTGGTCATCATGCTTAATGAGTGACCAACTGTCGCGCTCTGGACTATACCAATTGGTATAAGCCAGTAAATTTTCTTCTGGCTCGGTAAAGGACTGTACTTTAATCCAACCCTTGACGCCAAAAGGCGAACCAAAGCGGCCAATGACTATTTTTTGTTCTGTATCCGCTTTGCTCATGGTCATTATTAGGCAGCAACAGCAGCCTTAATCTCTTGGTTATTGTTTTTAGCATATTCTTTAACCAATGATTTGACGCGATCGCTCATTTGTGCACCAGTAGCCAGCCATTTTGCTAAAATAGCGGGATCTAGGCGCAAACGGACTTCTTGCCCGCGGGCTATTGGGTTAAAAATGCCCACTCTTTCGATAAGGCGACCATCACGCGGACAACGGCTGTCAGCAACAACGATGTGATAAAAAGGGCGTTTTTTAGCGCCACCTCTGGACAAACGGATAACAACCATACTGTTAAAAACCTCTATAGTATAAAATAGTGGGGTATTCTAGCAAAATACGCTGGTGGATGGAAGGGGGGTAAGCTTTGCAGTAGAAGAACTAGGCCTTTTTCGAGGTTTCGGGTAAAAAGTAACTGGATTTTGGCTTATTCTTGTATGAATAGAGTTATTCCCTTGTTTTTTTTGGCTTTGTACAATGGGCGATTTATCGTCTTTGCTAAGCAAAGCATTGGGGGCGCTCTTTTCATTAGGTACTTTTAGGGACGCTGCTTCTTTTTCTTTTTTTGTAGAAGTAATCGGATTATTGGGTTTATGCTTTTTTTGATCCTGTGTAAGTTGCTCAGGGCCTTTAGATGGTTCGTCGCTATACCGTTTCCGTCTTAAGCGCTCTGATTCTTTACGCATGACGTCATCTACTTCGTTATCTTCTCTATTGCAATAAGAAGCGGGTTCTTTTCTCATATCTCGCGGTATGGGATCTTCTAATGAAGCGCTATTAGGTGTTTTGTTTTCTTGCCCATCTGCACGAGGAGGAACAAGTGCATTCATTTCAGAAATGCAAGATGCGATACTTTTTTCTAATAGAGCCTGTTGAACAGCAATAATCAGTTTTTTAATGAGTCTAGCTTCTGTGACCGAAGGTTGTATGCTGAGATTGGCATCGATGACGGGAGATTCAAATTTTAAACCATTATCTGTTTCGTATGTGATTTGTATCGTTGCTGCGTGGTGTGTAAACTCGGAACCATTCTCTTTTTGTCGTAGAGTACAATAAACTCGAACTGTTACATACTGGCACAAGTTTTGCTTAAGTAAAGACTGCATACTGGCATCATAGGCTATCATTTTTGTATTGGCATCTACACTACCAATTACCAGATTGGCGAAATTAACCTCGCCACCACATGCTTTCGCGATTAGATGAAGAAACTCAAGCCCGACTTTTTCATCATAAGCGGTACCCCAAGCGATGGCCAGTAATTTTGCGGATAGTCCATTAAATGCTGAGCTACCTTTTGCTCGTTTCTTCGTGCGTGCTTGTTGTATATCGTCCCGGCTAATGCAACACTCAATCATTTTAACTGCGTTAGATGGTAGAGTGACCTCGCTGGCATGTTTTTGTTCTATAGGAAAAAGTTCTCGCTTTACGGGATTTCCTGGAGTTCGATCGCATATAGGACGTTGACTTTCCAAGATAACTTCCATAGGCGATCGACCTGCTACGGTTATGGTGGCTATATGCTCTCGCATATGAGGTGGTACACAATCTTCGGTGTCTACATTAACAATCTCAGACTGACAATTTTGACCTAGTATAGCGGCGAATTTTTTTTCAGTATGCTCATCTACGATGAAACGTGCATCTTGATTGTCTTCCGCCAATCTACCCCAACAATTAACCCTAGAAGCTTTTTTTTGCTCAGCCTGCATCCTTGCAGCACCGTTTGCATGTGCTGCCATCGTTTACCTTCGTTATTTTCTAATATTTTTATTGAGGTATGTACGGGCTGTGAGCAGGCCAAAGCTTGCTTTTTGAGAGAAGAGAATAGCACAGAACCATACCTACCGTTCAGGAGGGATGGTACTGTATTTTCACTTATAATTCAACCGGTCGGTCTTGTTTTTTAGAAAAAAAGACCTTTAAAAGGACATCAATCCACGGTTAAGGCCATATTCTGTGCTTTTTTTAGCCACTCTTCGAGCTGAGCCTTGCTTTTATAAGACAAAATCAATTTGCCGTGACCATTCTTGCCGGGCTTAAGCTGCGCTTTTGTGGCTAAAAGGGCAGAGAAATAGGATTGTAAGGCTTGTAGTTCTGGGGCTAGCGGGGTGTGTTCTACCGTGGCAGTAGGAGCTTTAGCCTCGGCGACTAAAGCTTCCGTTTGCCGTACATTTAAGCCCTGGACCATGACTTTCTCGGCTGCTTGTAGCTGTAGTCTGCCGCTTAGCGCTAGCAATACCTTAGCGTGCCCTAGTTCTAATTTTTTCTCTGAAAGCCATTGTTTTACTTGGGGTTCTAGATTTAACAAACGCAATAGATTGCTAATTTGTGTGCGTGATTTTCCCAGCAAATGGGCTGCATCGTCATGAGTCAGTTGGCAATCGTCAATGAGGCGCTCAATAGCTAAGGCTTCATCTAGAGGCGATAGATCTTCACGTTGCATATTTTCTATTAACGCTAGGGCCATGGTGCTTTGATCGTCGATCGCTTTGATCACCACTGGCACCTGGCTTAACCCTGCTAATTGTGCCGCACGAAAACGGCGTTCGCCGGCAATGATTTCATAACGATGTTCGGCTATAGGGCGCACGAGTATAGGTTGCAAGATGCCCTGTGTTCTGATTGACGCGGCCAATTCTTCTAGGCTTTCAGCATTCATATCGCGTCGCGGTTGAAATTGTCCGCCTTGAATAACGTCGATGGCTAATGCTTGTAAGTTATTGTGCGTCGTTGCAGGAGAAGCGGCTGTTTTTTCCGCAGTTAAAGTACTGCTGAGTAAATCGCCTAAACTGCGGCCTAAACGGGATCGTGCCATGGTACACCTCTTATGTGGTTGTGGTTTGTATACTCTTCGCATTTGATTCTTAGGCTTTGTTGCCTTCGCCCATCTCGCGCCCAGTATATGACATAAGTACGTCACTCCTGGCGCTCGAGGACTAGTCTTCTCGCCTAAAAATCAACTGCTATGAGTAAGTTTATTTTCTATAACCCGACGCAATTTAATGCGCGCTAAAATTTCATCGGCTAAATCCAAGTACGCTTTAGCGCCTGGGGATTTAGCATCATAATACAGTGCAGGCAATCCAAAGCTAGGGGCTTCGGCCAAGCGCACATTACGCGGAATGGTAGTTTTTAACACTTGTTCTGCAAAATGGGTTAATAATTCTTTGGTGACATCGGCGCTTAAGCGGCTGCGTGGATCGACCATGGTGCGTAGAATGCCTTCGATGTAGAGATCTTTGTTGACTAATTCTTTTAATTCATTGATCGTACTGATGAGTCCTGACAAACCTTCCAGCGGATAATATTCGCATTGCAGTGGAATCAAGACGCTGTGTGCTGCTACTAAAGCATTGACGGTCAAAGTATTTAAAGTAGGTGGGCAATCGATGATGATGTATTCATAGCTATTGCCACTATTTTTCAAGGCTTTTTGCAGATAATATTCGCGGCCTTCTAATCTTAACAAGGCGGTTTCGGCAGCCGTGAGTTCTTCATTAGCGGGCAATAAATCATAGCCTGTGCGCTCTTGGTAGATAACCACATCTAAGATATTTTTGTCGTGCATCAAAACATCGTAAACAGAGCTTTCTAGAGTGCTTTTATCACAACCGCTGCCCGTGCTGGCATTGCCTTGGGGATCTAGATCGATCAATAGCACGCATTTGCGCTTGACCGCCAATGAAGCGGCTAGATTGACGCTAGTGGTTGTTTTCCCCACACCGCCTTTTTGATTGGCTACCGCGATAATGTGTGGCACAGCATTCCCCTATGTAACTGAAAAAGTAAAGCATAAATATTTTATTCAACTAAAACAACGGCTTATCGCTAACTCTTAGGAGAAGCGTGGCTGTTGAACAATTTAGCATATTTAGCGACTATACAAAAGGGTGTATGATCCAACATTTAGGATCTAAACCATGACAACCATACCTGTATATCATATAGATGCCTTTACCACACAACTGTTTGCGGGCAATCCTGCCGCAGTCTGTCCTTTAACGGAATGGCTGGCAGATGACATCCTGCTGAAAATCGCGCAAGAAAACAATTTATCGGAAACAGCATTTATAGTTCCTAGTGCAGAAGGCTATCATTTGCGCTGGTTCTCGCCGCATACGGAAATGGTTTTATGTGGTCATGGTACTTTGGCTACGGCCTTCGTGGTCTTCCATTTTTTAAAGCCGCATTTAACTGAAATTCAGTTTCAATCTTTAAGTGGCGTATTGACTGTTACACGACAAGGTGAATTGTTGACCATGGATTTTCCACAGGTAGAGTATAGCGCTTGTCTTATGCCAGATTATATTGTCGCCGGATTGAATGTTAAACCAGTGGAATTCTATCGTTCACAAAAATATTTAGCCGTGTTAGAAAATGAAAGAGAAGTCAGAAATATATCTTTAAACTTAAGTGCATTTTCTGAAATGGATTTAGCGGGACTAGTCGTTACCGCCAAAAGCAATGATGAACACTACGATTTTGTCTCGCGCTATTTTACGCCAAAAATTCCACGCATTGAAGATGCCGTCACTGGCGCAACGCATTGTGCCTTAGCACCTTATTGGGGGAAACGACTCAATAAAACCAAATTGTTAGCGAAACAGTTGTCTGCGCGCGGTGGTGAAATGCTGTGTGAATTGCGTGATGAGAGAGTGTTTTTGTCGGGCCATGCGATGTTGTATATGAAAGGAGATATTTTTTTAGGTTCGTAACAGCTTTGCGTGTTTTGCACGCAAAGCTGTAATTTTTTAGATAGTTATTCTAAATAACGGTCTTGTTTCAGTACCATTAAGAATGTGCTTACTGTATAACAGTATGCGGGGCGGATTGTAACGGAAGTTGTTTGTAAAGAAAAGAGGTTATAAGCGTTATTGTTATCGTATTATCACTACATGTCTTTCGCCTTGTAAAAAAGGTACA
Organism: Gammaproteobacteria bacterium; assembly: GCA_044369355.1. GTDB lineage: Bacteria > Pseudomonadota > Gammaproteobacteria > UBA1113 > UBA1113 > VFKP01. The sequence continues at coordinate 11,676 of JBIPMB010000001.1, forward strand.
TTTAAGGCTTTGACTTCTATAGAATAATCCTTTTCTATAACTGCAATTTCTGGTTGTGGCCAGATGCCTTTCATGGCTAAATAATAACCTTGTGGTGCGCGCAGATGTGCCGTGCATTGAATCATATCCTGTAATGAGGCAAAAGCGCGGCTGACAATGATATCGTATAAGGCTGCAGGTTTATGATCTTCTACCCGGTGATGGCACACTTCTACATTGTCTAGCGGTATTTCGCGAAGCACACGGCGGATGAATTGGGTCTTTTTAATTTGGCTATCGAGCAATACAAACTCAATTTCAGGTAGGGCCAAAGCCAACATAAACCCCGGCAAACCAGGTCCGGTGCCTACGTCTATACAACGAGAACCCTGCAGAAATGGATATAAACTTAAACTATCCAATACATGTTTGATGATCATGTCGCGCTTGTCTTTAATGGCAGTTAAGTTATAGGTTTGGTTCCAATGTGCTAAATAATCCACATACAACAATATTCTGTCTAGTGTTATTTGGGTCAAGGGAATATTGAGTTGCGCTATACCTTCTTTTAACAAGTTTTCTAACTCAGCCAACGACCGTCTCCCGTAATTCATTCAATAATTGCCTTTTGCGCAAATAAATCTGCAAGATGGAAATGGCGGCTGGCGTAACCCCGGGAATGCGGCTTGCTTGATCTAAATTCTCTGGGCGCAGGGCCGATAATTTTTCTTGTATTTCCTTAGACAGACCAGAAATATAAGTATAGTTTATATTCGTTGGTATCTTCATTTGATTATGGCGTTTTACTCTGGCGATTTCATCGCTTTGTCTGGAAATATAGCCTTCATATTTTGCTTGTATTTCAATTTGTTCGATGACTGTTTCGTCGCTCAATTCTAGCGCAAGAATATCCTTTAAATTAGCCATGCTGACTTCAGGGCGTTTCAGCAATTGCATCACGGATGCCTCACGCGTTATCTCTATATTTAAAATGTCTTGTAAACGAGTGGCTTCTTCCGTTTGTGGCTGAATGTAACGTTTACTCAGTTGCTGTTGCATGTGGGTAATAGCAGTTTTTTTAGCGCAAAAAGCCTGCCAACGCGCATCATCGACCAAACCCAATTCACGGCCTTTTTCGGTTAAACGTAGATCGGCATTATCTTCGCGCAATAATAAACGAAATTCAGCGCGACTGGTAAACATACGATAAGGCTCTGTGGTGCCTAAGGTAATGAGATCGTCGATCAATACGCCTATGTAGGCTTCATCGCGGCGTGGTGTCCAGGAAGGTAAGTCTTTGGCCTTGCGTGCTGCATTTAATCCGGCGATAAGTCCTTGTGCACCGGCTTCTTCATAACCGGTAGTGCCATTGATTTGTCCTGCTAAAAATAAACCCGCTAAGGTTTTACTTTCCAATGAAGGATATAGGTTGCGTGGATCTAAATAATCGTATTCTATGGCATATCCTGGGCGCGTAATATGTGCGTTTTCAAAACCACGAATGGATTGCACCAAAGCGATTTGTGTTTCAAACGATAAACTGGTGGAAATGCCATTAGGGTAAATTTCCATGCTATTTAAGCCTTCGGGCTCTATAAAAATTTGATGTGAATCGCGATCAGCAAAACGCACAATTTTATCTTCTATAGAAGGGCAGTAACGCGGTCCTACGCCTTCGATTACACCTGTGTAAAGTGGCGAAGATCCTAAGCCTTGGCGAATGATATCGTGGGTTTTTGCATTGGTATGCGTGATATAACAAGAGACTTGCTGAGGATGCATCTCGCGGTTGCCCATAAAAGAAAACACGGGCATGGGCGTATCGCCCGGCTGTTCTAATAAGCCTTCGTAATTAATGCTGCGTCTATCGATGCGCGGTGGTGTGCCGGTTTTTAAACGGCCTATAGGCAAAGATAATTCATGCAAACGCACTGCTAAAGCATTGGCGGGTGGATCTCCCGCACGACCGCCTTGGTATTGACTCAAACCGATGTGGATCTTGCCCCCTAAAAATGTGCCTGTGGTTAACACTACAGTGCGTCCTTGGAAGGAAATACCCATTTGAGTTTTAACGCCACGGACTACATTATCCGTTACCAGTAGATCGTCCACTGCTTGTTGAAATATAGTAAGATTAGGCGTGTTTTCTAATAGATGTCGCATGTGGTGTTTGTAGAGTTCGCGATCCACTTGTGCTCGTGTAGCGCGCACGGCCGGACCTTTGCTGGCATTCAACACTCGAAATTGTATACCAGCCTTGTCGGTGGCCAAGGCCATGGCGCCGCCCAAGGCATCGATTTCTTTCATTAATTGGCTTTTGCCTATGCCACCCATGGCGGGATTACAGGACATTTGTCCCAAAGTTTCAATATTGTGCGTTAATAACAAGGTGTTAGCGCCCAGGCGCGCAGCCGCTAAGGCTGCCTCACAGCCCGCATGACCGCCACCGACGACGATAACATCGAAAATCTCTTTTAAAATCATAGGAGTAGTACAAAACCTTCATCTAGGGTGGTAATAATTAGATCATATTATACCTGAGCTTTGGTCATAGTTAAATGTTTAGGTGGGATCTGCTGGTTTAAGCCATTATTTTAAGAATACCTTAAGAATTAGATGGTAAGATACCGTCTGATCGTAAAGATAAATTAAATTAAGTGAAGGTGCCTAAAATGTCAGCTAAATTACCTACAGTAAAAGTAGATGAGAAAACTTATTCCCTTTTAATCGTGAAAACAGGATCTACGCCCAAACAGAGATATTTCCTCTTAGATGAGAAACTGGGTGAGGGTAACGATAGCGCGGTGTATGTGGCTTATGAAGCTACTAAACGAGGCGTGGGTAAATTTCGGTATGAGCTAAACGAAAAGGCTGCTAAACCTTTGGCGATCAAAATTGAGAAAAATTATAGCTCCAAAGATCGGCCCCAAATAATGAAGCAACGCGAAGTAGAATCTAAGATTCCACCTAATCCTAATACAGATATCTATCCTATAGGAGATCATGGTATAGCGAAGGTTAGGCTAAAAGTTCCGGGAAAGCCTCTCAATGATCTTATCAATACAAAAGAATTTAAAAAACTAACTTTAAGTCAACGTTTAGAATTAGCTAAAACCTATGCTGAGTTTCATCAAAAGCAGGGGGAGCAGGGGCGTAAGTATAATAACGATAAAATGGGCGCTAATCGCATCAATTTAAACCAAAGTAACTTTCTTGTGGACATAAGATACGCTGCGGGTGATAAAAAGCACGAGCATCCTATCTTTGAATGTAACAAAATCGACTTTGTCGATCTAAGCGTTAGAACACCTCTTACAACTGCTCCAGAATGCATGCATGGGGAGGAAATTGGATGCCCATTGGATAACGCCCTAGAAATGGAAACATATTCCTTAACCGCTATGATTGCGCTCATCTTGGGTGAAACGGATGTGTTTAAAGATAAAAAGAATAACGAGGATGTTAAGGGTAAGTTTAATTTGGATAATATGCAAAAATATCTTGAAAAAGAAAGCAAAGAGTCAAAGTTTGAAATAGAAATAAAAGCTGTCATTGATATGGTTCAATCTATGCAAAACGATAATCCTGCCCTAAGGCCCAGTGCTCCTGCTATTGTTAAGGTGCTAGATCGTGCCCAATTGGCGGTTTTGGGTAAAGAACATGACGAGTCAGATGATGCAAAAGATATTGAAAAATTCTTTGCAGCAATTAAAGCCGGGGATTTAGAGTATATTAATGAAAATTCTAATCCAAATATGTTGGCACAATTAGATATTGAAGGTTTAACTCCATTAGGTGTTGCAATTAAGCATGGTCAAAATGAAATTGCGAAAAAATTGTTCGAACAATATAACAGTGAAGAAAAAAAAGCAGCCGTGCGACAAACTGACAGCAATGGCAGAACCTTATTGCATCTGGCTATTCTGGCAAAGAATGCTGTTCTGGTTAATTCCCTATTGGAGAATGGTGCTGAAGCGAATAAAAAAGATGCAGATAATAGAACGCCATTGCATTGTGCTCTTTCTATGCGCTGTGGTCTTGAAATCGTAAAGGATTTATTAGATAAAAGAGCTGATGTTGAAGAAAAAGACAATCATGGTCGATATCCAGAGGAAATGGCTATTGCCAACAAATGTGATGTGGCTATAGTGAAACTTTTACTAGAACGAACTGCAACATATAAAGATTATGAGAAAGATATAAAACTTAGAATAAAATTATTATTTTTAGCAATCAAGTCAGGATCCAAAGAGTTAGTGGAATATTTCTTGAATGGGGACATTATAAAAAAGCAGCATCTGTTCCTAGTCTCACCTTTACATTTTGCAGCCTCGGTAGGTCATGTGGAAGTAGCAGAATTTTTGATTACAAAAGGGTTTTCTCCGGTTCTGCCGGATCGTGAAGGCAATACGCCATTGCATTATGCAGCTATGAAAGGGCAGCTGGAAATGGCAATCCTACTGCTTGTGAAGGGTGCAAATCTTGGCCACCAGACGAATGCGGCTAATCAGAAATTTCATGAAGTAACTGACTCTAAAGGAAATACTTTACTACATATCGCTATTCGTGAAGGTAATGTTGGTTTTGCGAAAAAGTTGATTGCAAGTGGTGCTAATGTCAATACGAAAGATGGTAAAGGATTTACACCACTACATTTGGCAATTATAAAAGGCGATATTAGGTTGGTGGAGTTATTGATTGCAAGTGGTGCTAATGTCAATGCGAAAAACAGTGAAGGAATGACACCACTACATTTGGCTGCAAGTTATCGTAAGCTTGAGCTTGTGCAACTGTTATTACAAAAGAACCCAAACCTTAATATAGAAGATAAAAACGGGCAGAAATTTCATGAGGTAACTGACTCTAAAGGAAATACTTTACTACATATCGCTATTGATGAAGGTAAGATTGATTTGGCGAAAATGTTGATTGGAATCGGTGCCAATGTCAATGTGACAAATAGTGAAGGAAAGACACCATTATATTTGGCTATAAGCAATAGGGAGCTTGGGCTTATACAACTGTTATTAGAACAGGGCGCGGATCCTAATAGGGAATATGGAAGAGATAAGAAGAAATTTCATGAAATAACCGACTCTGATGAAAATACTTTACTACATATCGCTATTGATGAAGGTAAGGCTAATCTGGCGAAAAGATTGATTGACATGGGCGCTAATGTCAATGCGCAAAACAAGCAAGGACAGACACCACTACATTTAGCTGCAATCTATGGTGAGCTTGGGCCTATACAACTGCTATTAAGACACAACGCGGATACTGAGCTAAAAGATGGTAGTGGAAGGAAATTTCATGAAGTAACTGACTCTAAAAGAAATACTTTACTACATATCGCTATTCATGAAGGCAAAATTGATTTGGCGAAAAAGTTAATTGAAATGGGTGCCGATCTTGATGCGCAAAACAGTCACAGAGAGACACCACTACATTTGGCTGCAATCCATGACGGGCTTTGGCTTGTACAACTATTAGAACGAAACGGGAATCCTGAGCTAAAGGATGATAATAAAAATACTTTACTACATATCGCTATTCATAAAGGCCAAATTGATTTGGCGAGAAAGTTGATTAAAATTGGTACCGATGTCAATGCGCAAAACAGCCAAGGAAACACACCACTGCATTTGGCTGCAATCCGTGGTGATCTTAAACTTGTGAAACTGCTATTAGAAAACGACGCGGATCCTGCTATAGCGAATGATGCTGGAAAGAAATTTCATCAACTACAACAGGCTAATGGAGACACAGTACTGCATTTGGCTGCACGTCGTGGTGATCTTAAGTTTGTACAACTGCTATTAGAAAAGGGCGCGGATCCTACTATAGCGAATAATGATAGAAGAAAATTTCATGAACTAAAACAGGCTAATGGCGGTACAGCGCTAAGTTTGGCGATGTCTAAACACATTGATGATGTTAAGTTGATAAGTACTTTGATGCGAAATGGTGCTAAGCTTGATGTAAAAGATGGTAAACAGAGTGCTGAGAGAAAGGAATTATCTTTTGCCACACGGCTATATAGATTCTTTAGTTCTTCTTCAGAAAAGGAAGTAGTTCCCGCCGCACTTATCAGCAGACGTTTTGTCAAGCTCCCCCCCGCCGCTTAAGAAAATGAGGTCGAAAGTCCAGGCTGCTTTATCTCAAAGCAGCCTTAAGCCACTGCAAGATGGAAAGTAGCACCCGTAAAAGGGTCTAAGTTAGTCTTCTGGCCGTTAAAGTGACATGAACTACTGCTGGTGCTGGTGATGGATATCTTCAAAGCTGAACTGACCTTAGCTGTAAAAGAGCAGACCTGGGTGTTGTTTGAAAAAACATTAAAATTCATGGCGATACCGCTTAAGTCTTGTGCGTTGGCAAAAAGCGGTAAGTGCCCGGAAATATGTGTGTTATTATTGCTTTGTGTAACCGTTACAAAAGAAGGCAGCGATTGGCTAGGCACAATCTTAATAGCTGCAGGCTTGCTGGTGCTGGTTAAGAAAGTAACACTAGGATCACTACCATTGTCGGCTAAAGCCGTAGCACATAAAGCAGTTAAAGCCAGTAAACCCATTAAACGTTTAGACATTGCAAGACCTCATAAGTTAGTTAAGCAGCAAAAGTGTACATATTTTAACCTACAATGAGGTGCAAAAGCAAGTCTTTTTGTCCTTTTATTGAGCATTATTTTATTTTTGTACATAAATCAATGAGTTAACCTTAATTAAAATGGCAATAAATCCAATTTACTTGACTTTAAGACCTATCTACCTTAATGTTCACCCTGAATAATCTGGCCCTATAGGAGATGTCGTAGTGTCTTTAGAACAATGGCTTAAAAAATTACTGCCCAAGCAGGAGCGGTTTTTTGCTATTTTGAGCGAGCAAGTCCGTGTTTTGCGGCGTATGACCCAATATCTGCAAAAATTCTCCGAACCAGGCTCTGTGAATAATGAAGAATTTTATATTCATTGCCATGAAATAGAACAGCAAGGGGATGAATTGGTTAAAGAAATGGCCGGAACTCTGGCCAAAACCTTTGTGACACCCCTAGATAGAGAAGACCTATATCATTTATCAGTGTTGACCGAAAATGCGCTGGATGCGTGTGATGAAGCGGCGCGACAATTTAAATTATTACCTGCAAAAGAAAAACATGACAATATTACGGTGTTTTTAAATGTACTAGATGAAACGGCGCAATATTTAGTGGGCAGCATGGATGCCTTGGCCAGTAGAAAATTTTCTGTTATCGTTACCAACGACGAACAAGTCAAGCGTTTAGAAAAAACAGCCGATGGCTATTATCGCGAGCAAATTACTGAGTTATTCAATAATTGTCACGACATGAAATTGTTGTTTATTGAAAAAGAAATTATTGAAAAGTTGGAAGAAGCCAGCGATCAAATGGCACACTTAAGTACCTTTTTAACGAATTTAGCGGTTAAGCATGGTTAGTGTTTTATTTTTTGTTATTGCCGCAGCGCTGATTTTTGATTTTATCAATGGCTTTCATGATACAGCCAATGCTATCGCCACGGTTGTATCCACGCAAGTATTAAGCTTGCGCCGCGCGGTAATGATGGCGTCATTCTTTAATTTTGTAGGTGCTTTATCGGGAACGGCCGTAGCAACCTTAATTGCCACTGGGCTTGCCGATCCCGCTGCTGTCACACAGCTTGTGATTTTGTGTGCGTTGTTGGCGGCATGTTTGTGGAATTTAATTACTTGGCGTTTAGGGTTACCTTCCAGTTCTTCACACGCTTTAATCGGCGCCTTAGCGGGCGCAGTCGTAGCGCACGCAGGATGGGCCGCTTTTTACTGGCATACTCTGTATAAAAAAGTATTGTTGCCTTTAGTATTATCACCCACGCTAGGCTTTGTATTAGGTTTCTTACTGATGGTGATTCTTTTATGGTTGTTTTTGCCCTTTAGTGCACGTGTAGGCACGACAGTTTCCAAACGGTTGCAATTGTTATCTTCTGCGGCCATGGCTTTTTCACATGGTTCCAACGATGCACAAAAATCCATGGGTATTATTGCTTTGGCCTTGGCTATATTTAGTCAGACACATTATTTACCGGCGTGGCTTATTGCACCTGAGCACATTATTCCCAAGGCAGTTATCATTGCTTGTGCTACCGCCATGGCTTTGGGTACTTTAGCGGGTGGCAAGCGTATCATTAAAACAATGGGGCAGCGCATTATTAAAATTACCCCGTTGCAAGGCGTTGCTGCCGAAACTTCTGCCGCTATTACTATTTTTGGCGCTAGTCTATTGGGGATCCCGGTTTCCACTACGCATTGTATTAATGCCAGTATTATGGGTGTAGGCGCAACTAAGCGTTTATCGGCAGTGCGTTGGGGTGTGGCTGGAAATATAGTCGTTGCGTGGATCTTAACTCTGCCGTGCAGTGCACTATTGGCATTTTTGCTCTATAAATTGGTAGAACACGTACTATCAACATAGGGAATGGTACACGCAAACACTCCTTGTGGTATTCTGCTCCCCAGTTTAGGCATAATATTTTGTATTTACTTAATGATAAGTTTACCCTGGATTACTTGGATGCGATTTATAGTTTGGTTTGTACTGGGTTTAATTTTCTATTGGGTGAATGTTTCCCGTAGAAAGTAAGTCACTAATCTACCACTGCCTGCTGAAAACAACGTAATGCTTCTTCTTTGTCGCCTAATTGTAAGGATAATGCGCCTAATACCGCGTAGGTTTTCGGCAAAGGGCGCACTTGTAAGCTATGGGTTAAATAACTGCTGGCTTGCGATAACGCGCCGTCGGCCATAGCCAGTTGCCCTAAGCACAATAAAATATGCGGTTCCTGGCCTTGTTGTTTCAATAAAGACAAAGCAAAATCGATTTGTTTATTGAGGCGTTGGCTGTGAATTTGACCGTAGAGTGCAATTAGCTCCGGATCAAACTGTGCTTTTAAAGTATCGCGTACCAATTCTTCAGCCAGATCGGGCATATGGCTGTCCAATAAAAAATGAGCGCAGGGCAAGACCCATTCTTTACGGCGTTGTAAAGGCTTAGGTAATTTTTGCCAGTAGAGTTCAATCTTTTGTTGATCTCCTTGTTTTAATTGCAACAATAATAATTCTAAATACGCTTTTTCGCTTAACTGCTGCAGCTGCGCGCTATCTATTATTTTTTGTTTTTTCAATAAGGGTAATAGATCTAATAGATGAGACCAATCAGCCAAGCGATAATAAACTTGTTTGAGTAGCTTTAACATATATTTATGTTGCGGTGCTTCTTGCTGAACATGGCGCAAGGTGGCTAGACAATGCTCCCATTGTTCATCGTGATATTGCAATTCAGCTTGCGTTAAGCCCACAGCAATTTTAGCCCCGGGGGTGGAATCCAGCGCGTAATGTAAGTATTGATCGCGTCTGTCATAAGCTTCTAAGGCTTGCGCCGCTTTAGCTGCTGCTAAATAATTGACTAAAGGTATTTCATTGAACTTTACCGATTTTATCAACAAACTTTCTGCCTTATCCCAATCGCCTTCGGCCAATGCCAATAAGCCTTGCAAGGTATGACGATGACTGCTTTCATAACGGTGTTCATGGCGCCATTTTTTAAAAACACGTAATATTAAACCAGGGCCATTTAACAAACGCAGTAAAATATATAAAGCAATGAAGGCCGCGATAACGGCAGTAATGCCAAACCACAACGGCATTTCAATAGACCAATGCCCGTAGGTGATGGCCATATAGCCGGGTGCGGCGCTGAGCATCAACGCGCTCCAGGCTAGGAATAAAACGATAACTATAGAGCTTAACCAACGTAACATGAAATACTTCCTTTTTTATTTGCCATTGCTGAGCAACGCTTGCTGAATGCGATTGATGAGCGGCGATAACTCAGGGAAATTGGGCTGCAAATTAGTATTTTCTAATAGTTTTAATTGTTGCAGAATGTTTTGTGCCGTAGCATTATTGGTATCGTAATGTGCATGTAACCAGCGCTCAGCATCTTGAATGCTACTTTGAAACAATGCTGTGTTGTGTGCTATGGCTGCCCATTGTGCTTGAGCTAGGTATAAGGACAGACGAGCATTGAGATAAGCGCGTTCATCGGGAGTAATAAAATGTGGGGCTTCGGCGCCATAATGTTTGACCGTAATAACTTTTTGTAACCCTTGCCAGGCATTATTCCCTAATTTATTCCAAAAAGAACGCTGTGTATCTTGTGTTTTAGCATTATCTTTAGGTTCAGTTTGTGTTAAAGGTAAAGCATTAATGGTGTCTTGCACTGCTGATAATTGGCTGACAATTTTCGCAATGTTTAATGCCGGCACGGTCTTTAAGGTAGCCAGCGTTTGTTGCAATGAACCGTCTAAGGCTTGTAATTCGGCATCCGTACTTTGTGTGAGCTCATTGTGCGCTGCTTGTAAATAAATAGAAGCTTTGTTGGCATCAAATTGATATAATAGTGCATCTTGTGCCAATTGCGCTAGATAGAGTACGTGCGCTAAGGGCAGGGCAGATAATTGTGCGTGTAACGTAGTCACTTGGGTTTGTAATTGTGTCAAGGCTTGCTGATTATTTTTATTGTCAGCTGTTAAATTTTGTATAGTTCCATTTAGAGCTGTGATGGATTTTTTATTTTGTTTTAGAGTATGTTGCATACCCGATAGTTCTTGTGCGCTGGCAGAGAAAGAAGCTTGCCAGGCACTGGCGTGATAGTAAAAATAAATGGCCACACTAAGAGATAAGCCTAGCGCAATCAATCCTACGAGCAGCGTGAGCCATATCCAGGGGGCGGTGCGTTTGTTTGCAATGGGAGTTGTTGCGGGTGTATCAGTCATAAAATCTCATCCTAATTAATCATTCAACATACTCTTCGGCCAATGAAGATGCGAGAATGTGCGTAGGGGCAGGCCTCCGTGCCTGTCCTAAAGGGGCAACCACAGGGGGTTGCCCCTACGCACCGAGCCGCATCTTGAAGTGCTTGAGTATGGCCTCGTCGCTGGCGTTATCTGCCACAGTAATGCTTCCTTTATGGCCCAATTTGCGCGCTAATGAGCACATTTTATCACTAATGAGCAAGAGATGACAGTCGCGCCAATCGGGTTTGTTCATTGGTTGTGCAAAATGTAATAAAAGCGCTAAATTTTGCAACCCCTCACTACTGGTGACGATGAATAAGCTGCTTTTGGGAGTATGTATCTGTTTTTCTAAGTCTAGGGAGGGCGTAGGGCAGTGACGTTCATAGCAATCAAAAATTGTAACTATGGCGCCTTGTTGTTGTAAACTGGGCGCTAATAAGCCGCGGCCGCCTTTACCCTTAAAAATAGCGATTTTTTGTCCTTTTACATTTTTTAAAACTGCCAAATTCAATAAACCCTCGCTGGAATACTCTTTTTCGGGTGTGATTATATTATGAAAGCCATAGTGTATCAGCGCTTTTGCCGTTCCAGGGCCTTGCGCGACGAATTGTGTAGTAGGCCAAATTTTTGGACTTAATGCACATAATTTCATGGCGTGATGCACGGCGGTAGGGCTGACAAACAAGGCGCTATTAAAAAGTGTATTTCTAAAATTGTGAAAATAAGGGATCACGTCAGAATTTTCTGCAATTTCTAATGTAGGAAAGAGTAAGGGTTGAAAGCCCAATGTTTGTAAACGCTGTAGCAACGATGAGGCCGTGGTAATAGGTTTAGTAATGACTATATGTTCGATGTGATTGACATTCATCGGGCTAGAAACTCATTTTTAAAATGATAATATCATTAATATACCATATTTTTTATAAAAATATCGTGAACAATAGGCGATTTCGCTTGCAAAGCATTAATAACTATTGCACAATACATCTTCTTTTTACAATAGTGTGACTATTGTAAAGTATTTTAAAACTGTTTTTTTAATTTTGGAGAAGATATCATGCCAAAGAAAGCAACGAAGCATGCCGCTCATAGTGGTATTCACAGTTTGCAAAGCGAATGCAAAGCTATTTTGCAAAAATTAACTGCAGCGCATCAAGATTGGGTGAAAAGCACCGAGAAAGCGGCTGCTAAAATCAAAGCACAATGGGCCAAAGCGGATCAAATAGTGAAAAAAGCTAAAGCTCAAAAGGCAGCTCTCAAGGGTAAAGGCGCTGGTAAAAAAACGGCTACGCACAAAAAGCAAGCCGATAAAGTAACAATGGCTTTTGTTCAAGCTAAAACCTTAGCACAAAGCTTAAAGAAAGAATTATCTGCTGTATTGCCAGAATTGAAGACAGCAAAAGCGGCATTAAAACGCCATATAGCAGTAGAAAAAGTGGCAGCTAAAAAAATAGTTGCAGCTAAAGTCAAAGCAGCTCCAGCTAAGGCCAAGAAAGCAGCCCCAGCTAAGGCCAAGAAAGCAGCTCCAGCTAAGGCCAAGAAAGCAGCTCCAGCTAAGGCCAAGAAAGCAGCTCCAGCTAAGGCCAAGAAAGCTGCAGGCAAAAGCACACGTGGCCATAAGGCAAAGCCGGTAGTGGTGGCTGCGGAACAAGCCTAGAGATTGTCAGTTCGCTTGTAGGGGCGGCTCGCGAGCCGCCCAGAATCAACGCGTATGACCATGGATTTGCGTGTAGTCATTGTCATGTGCTGTGTTAGCAGGGCGCCTCGCGAGGCGCCCCTACAAGCGAGCACCCGTTTACATCCCCTAAGAATCAAATGCGAAGAGTATACTTACTTATCACAGCCATAGGCGCTGTACAGTCCCACCAGCCTTTGACGCTCTGGCGTAGTCCCTACCTCAGGTTCTAGAACATTATCGCCACTGGCGCCCAATTGTGCTAGAATATGGTTGCATTCCTTTTGTCGTGTAGCGTTTCCACTGTAGTCCATAGCATTGGGATCAGCTTGGCAAGCGCATAATACCAGGGTCATTAAGGCTATGGGTAAGCTGTGTTTTAACATGTTGAGATCCTTTTTAGGTTGAGACAATAAGGAACCTATTATATTAGACATAATCTATCGGAGTCAAAGTGAGTCGTAAATTTAGCAAAAAGGACCCCCAACAAACCCATGATGCTGCGGGACAGTACCCTTTCCCCATCCCCAGCCGGGAATATATCCTTAAATACCTCGAAGATGTGGGGACACCTCTGCAACGCGAGCGTTTGGAAAAAGCCTTCGATATGCAAACGCCAGAAGAACAAGAGGCATTGCGCCGTCGATTGCGCGCTATGCTGCGTGATGGTCAGCTATTGCTAAACCGTAAAGAAGAATACGCTATGGTCGATAAATTATCATTATTAAAAGGTCAAGTAGTTGCACATCGCGATGGTTTTGGCTTTGTGGTGGTTGACAAAAGTATGCCGGATTTGTTTTTGTCAGAACGAGAAATGCGTAATATTTTTCATGGCGATAAAGTATTGGTACGTGTTATAGGAGAAGATAGGCGCGGTCGTAAAATGGCGAGCGTGGTTGAAGTCTTAGAACGCAATGCTGCGCAGATTGTAGGTCAATATTTGGTTGAAAATGGCGTAGGCTTTGTGGTGCCAGAAAATCGCACTATTTATCAAGATATTCTGATTTTGCCGGAAGACAAGGGTGAGGCAAAACCAGGTGAAATTGTCACGGTGGAAGTGATTACTCCTATCAATAGACGTACTGCGCCCGTAGGACGTATTAAAAATATTTTAGGTGAGGCGATGTCTTCGGGCATGGAAATCGAAATTGCCACGCGTGCACACGGCTTATCCTTTACCTGGCCTGAGGGCGTAGAGGCGGCAGCCAAAAGTTTAGGTAAAAGCGTACACATTAGAGACAAAGAATCGCGCACAGATCTGCGCCATCTAAATTTTGTCACTATAGATGGTGAAGATGCCAAGGATTTTGATGATGCTGTATTTTGTAAACAAAAGAGCGATGGTTGGGCACTTTATGTGGCCATTGCCGATGTAGCCCATTATGTTAAACCGGGCAAACCTTTAGATGACGAAGCAGCTAAACGTGGCAATTCAGTCTATTTCCCCAGTAAAGTTATTCCGATGTTGCCCGAGGGCTTATCCAATGGTTTATGTTCGTTAAAACCAAAGGTTGATCGCTTGTGCCTGGTATGCGATATACGCTTGGATGGAAATGGTGAAATTCTACGCTATCGTTTTTATGAAGCAGTGATCCATTCTCAGGCAAGACTAACTTATACTGAAGTCGCCAGTATTTTAGTGGATAAAGATCCTGTGCTCCGAAAAACATATAAATCGTCGATACCTTCCTTAGAAAACTTATATGCGGCCTATCATAAACTCTATAAGAATCGTCAGAAACGTGGTGCTATTGATTTTGAAATGCCGGAGCCATGTATTATTTTTAATGAACAAGGTAAAATAGATAAGATCATCGCCAAATATCGCAATGATGCACATAAGTTGATTGAAGAATGCATGTTGGCAGCTAATGTATGCGCGGCAGATTTTCTATTAAAAAATAAAATGCCGGGGTTGTTTCGTGTGCATGAAGGGCCTAATCCTGAAAAACTGGAAGCCTTGCGCAAATTATTAAGTGAAAAAGGCCTGGCGTTATCCGGAGGCGAGAAACCTAAACCCAAAGATTACGCTAAATTAATGAAGCAAATTGAAGGCCGCGCCGATAGCAATGTGCTACAAACCTTATTACTGCGTTCCTTAAGTCAAGCGGTGTATCAAGGCGATAATTGTGGGCACTTTGGTTTGGCTTATGATGCTTATACCCATTTTACTTCACCTATACGTCGTTATCCCGATCTATTAGTACATAGGGCCATACGCCATATTTTAGAAAAAAAACGTCCTAGTACTTTCCGTTATTCTAAGGCGGAATTACAAACTTTGGCCGAGCATTGTTCTGCTACCGAAAGACGTGCCGATGAAGCGACGCGCGATGTAGTCGATTGGTTAAAATGCGAATATATGTCTAGCCGTTTAGGACAAGAGTACGATGGCAAAGTCACTAGTGTGACTTCATTCGGTTTGTTTGTAGCATTGAACGACGAGTTTATTGAAGGTTTGGTGCATGTAACCTCGCTTAAAAATGATTATTATCGCTACGATGCTATACGTCATCAATTAATCGGTGAAGCGACGAAATCCAGCTACAGCTTAGGTGATAAAGTACGCATACGTGTGATAAGAGTCGATTTAAATCAGCGCAAAATAGATTTTGATTTATTACAAACAGAAGCTGATCGTCCTAAAAAGAAAAAAGCTAAAGCAGCTATAAAAGAAGCCCCTAAAAAAGATGCTAAGAAGGAGCCTAAAAAGCGTTTCTGGCAAAAGTCAAAGGCAAAGAAATGAATGTGATCTATGGTCAGCACAGTGTCAAGGCAGCCCTCAGCGAAGGACGTTTACCACAAACACTCTACACGCATAAAGCAAAGGCCGCTGCCGTGCGTCAATTTTTATTAGATCTAGACTGTAAAGTCCCGGTTAAGATTGTAGAGCCCAGTGTTTTAGATGAAATGACGACGGATGCTAATCATCAAGGCTGGGTGGCTGTATATGCTAAAGCGGTGAAAATGTATCATGAAGATAAATTAACGGAGCTTTTGGCTGAACAGACAAAACCTTTATTTCTGGTTTTAGATGGCGTACAAGATCCACATAATTTAGGCGCGTGCTTACGCAGTGCCGATGCTGCGGGCGTTACCGCGGTTATTATTCCTAAGGATAATGCAGTAGGATTAACGCCTACGGTGCAAAAGGTAGCGAGTGGTGCTGCGGAAAGTGTGATCCTCATTCAAGTCACCAATCTGGCGCGTAGCTTACAAGAATTAAAACAAGCTGGAGTGTGGTTATATGGCTTAAGCGATGATGCGACCACTTCATTGTATAAGATCAACTTAACGGGTTCTGTTGCTTTAATATTAGGCGCCGAAGATAAAGGTTTGCGTCGCTTAACCCGCGAAGCCGCCGATGCTTTAGTGTTCTTACCTATGTTAGGCCAAGTTTCCAGTCTTAATGTTTCCGTCGCAACCGGTGTTTGTTTGTATGAAGCATTGCGGCAACGGGGATTGGCGTAGAAATTTTGATTGGCTTGACCGCAGATCTGTTGTAGGGGCGGCTCGCGAGCCGCCCGAATAGCCCTGTGAATTATAAATTCTTAATATCTTTTATTACTCCACAACCGCCTGCATAGGTTCTTCCGCGCGTATAGCCCAGGTGTAAAAACTAAAGCCAATGAATATAAAAGCAGCGCAAGCTGTAGCAATCGATGTAGCGCTTTGAACATTGATCAAACTCATCAGAAAACCAGAAAATGTGGCTATACATAGATAGATTAGGCTCGCAATGGCTGCGGCGCTGCCCGCCATTTCCCTAAATAGACTCATCGTTGCGCCCATGCACGTGGGGTACAGTATGCCGTTAGAAAAATACAAAACCGCTGTAGGAATCAGTATTGCCCATACATTGTTGCTGTAATAATGAGTTATTAAAACGCCCAGTAAAGCGCATATTAAAGCCATCGGCAGACCTATAGACAATATTTTCTGTGATGTAAAACGTTTAATTAAGGCTCTACAAAAGAATGTGCCACATAAAGCGATGATTCCCAAACAAAAAGCAGCATGACCAAAAAAGATAGGGGTATACCCTAATTTCTTTTCAATGAAAAAAGGCCCTAGGCTATTAAAGACTACAAGAAAAGAAAAAAGACAGCCCATTAATACACCGATGCTCATGAAAACCTTGTGGCGCAACAGTAGTGAAAAATTATTTTTAACGCGTTTAAAACTCAAAGCAGTACGTTTATGATGAGTTTCTGGTAACCACAACAAACAAGCGATTAGGCTGATGAAACCGTAAACGGCAAAAAATAAGAAATTAGCCTGCCAACCTATGTAGACTTGTAAGTAGCTGCCGATAACAGGCCCAATGATAGGGCCTAGAGCCCACATCGTCGCCAACCATGCAGCGGTACGCAACAAGGCGGGCCCAGTCAATAAATCCACTGCGACTGAACGCATGAGTACGCCAAAGGTGCCTATGGCAACTCCCTGCAATAGCCGCGATAATAATAAAATAGAAGGATAGGGCCATAATGCGGGTAATATGCTGACAATAACCAATAGAATAAAACCGCTTAATATTAAAGGACGGCGACCCCAGGTTTCAGATAATATTCCACTGAAAAAAGTACTGATTGCACCGCCTATGATAAAAAAAGTGATGAGATCTTTAGCAACCATGGGGGACGTGTGTAAAGCATGATTGATAGCGGGAAGCGATGGCGCAATTAAATCTATACCCATGCCCATCAATGGCATAAAACACATGAGCATGGCGATAATGCCACGTTTTCTGGCTTCTGAAAGGGGCGGGTGAGTGCTGTTATATTCTATAGCCATAATCTTTAACTCTGATCAATAAACTTATAAAGAATAATTACATGTTATATAAGGTATGTCAATTTAACATAAATGCTGCACGTAATACCCACAAAAAAGTATTTTAAAAAAAGTTAAAAAAACTATTGACAAGTATTGAAACGAGGGTCTAGTATGTATCTGTGACTCGAGATTTTTCGAGCCATCCTTATCCAGGTTTTTTAATTCTAACTCTATGCCACATAGAACAACGCTTCTAAAAATTGCAAAGGCTTTAGACTTGGATGCTGTTCCTGTATCGACTCGATGGGCGAAATGACTATGGATCTATTGTAGGCCTATTTTGACTTCTTAAATCAGCAATTACTTCTTGTTTCAAAAAAGCGGCTATCCATGGTTCTTCTCTATCTGCCCATATCTTAACATAATGTCCTTGTCCATCATGATAATTTTCGCACGGTTTCTTTACTTCCCCTATCTTGATCAACCCTACGCTGAAACGATCTTCTGAAACAGGCATAGTTATTTCTTGAGCATCTTGATTAGAATGATAATAGGTCAGTTCTAAGTGACAATCTATTTTTCCTGTAGACAAAATGATACCATCAAACCCAGCATGATTTTCAAACGCTGCAATTTTCTTAAACTTAAGTTCAGTTTCAAAATAAAATTGTGCTTTATTCAAAGAGTGAGAGGGCATAGCGATTCTAGCGTTATATCTAGAATATGCATTCTTACAGAGTACAATCCTAAATTGATCTGGTAACAAAAAAGTAGTGCCATATAAATCCCAATAAGGATTAAACGCAGCAACTTTTTCAGCACCACAAAAATATAACTTTCCACAAAGTGTATGAAACTTTTCTTCATCATTTAAATAAAATACTAATAGATGTTCTTCCGATAAAGGCTCTTTATGACTATCACTTTGGGTCAGAAAAAGCAGTAAATCTTTGCTCAATGTGGGATTATGCAAAATGTGAGAGAGCCCATCTTCCGCCTGCCAAATACAGTTAAAACCTAAAGATGTAGATAACATTTTGGATAAATTGCTGACATTACTAGTTGAAAAATTTAATATAATTGCTTTAGTCTCATCTATTTTAGTTGGTTGAAACATAGGTGTAGATACTGTAAACATAGCTGCCTCCTAATTTTTACTTAAGCAGTGCTGCGAGAGAAATTTTATTCCGCCACCACTTGTTCAGCCCTCTTACTCCGCATTGCCCAGGCATACAACACAAAACCAACGAATATAAAGGCGGCGCTGGTGTAGGCAATTGGTCTAGAACTTTGAACGCTGATCATGCTGGCCAGAAAACCAGAACCCATAGTTACACCTAAATTGATTAAGGTAGTAACACCGCCGGCACTGCCCGCCAGTTCTTTAAACATGCTCATTGTTATACCCATACAAGTGGGATACAGTACGCCGTTAGAAAAGAACAAGAAAGCAGTGGGAATGAGTATTGCCCACACATTATGACTAAAAGAAGTCATTACAACACCGACCAAGGAAAATATTAAAACTATGGGCGTACCTGTAGACAATATTTTTTTCGGGTCTACATATTTGACCAAAACGCGACAACAAAATGTTCCAGACAAGAAGACGAGTCCCAAACAAAAAGCGGCGTGACCAAAAAATATAGGGGAATGACCTAACTTTTTCTCAATGAAAAAAGGCCCTAAAGTGTTAAAAATGATAAGAGTAGAATAAAGGCAACCCATTAACACACTGACGCTTACGAAAATTTTATCGCGTAACAGAATGGCAAAGTTATTTTTAATGCGCGTTACACTTAATGCCGGGCGTTTATGTTTATGGTGTGTTTCAGGCAACCATAGAAAACAGGCTACAGCCCCTACAAGGCCATAAACCGCAAAAAATAAAAAACAAGCCTGCCAGCCTATATACACTTGTAAATAACCGCCAATGATGGGTCCAATGATAGGGCCGATACCCCACATCGTTGCTACCCATGAAGCGGTACGCAATAAAGTCGTTCCAGTTAGTAAGTCGGCTATGACGGAACGCATTAACACACTAAAAGTGCCTATCGCTAAACCTTGTAACAAGCGAGATAATAATAAAATAGAGGGGTAAGGATAAAGTGGTGGTATTACACTGACAATAACCAATAAAGTAAAACCGATTAACATAAGACGGCGACGTCCCCAGGTATCCGATAATATGCCGCTCAAAAAAGTGCCGCTCATCAAACCCATTAAATAAATAGCGATGAGATCTTTGGCGACCATGGGAGAGATGTGTAAAGTCTGATTGATGGCGGGCAGTGAAGGCGCAATTAAATCAATACCCATCCCTACTAACGGTAGAAAACACAATAACATCCTAACGATGGCGCGTGTTTTGGCTTCTGAAAGGGGTAGTTCATGGGATGAGGTCACTTTTCAACCTTTATTAGAATAATTCCTTGAGTAATAATCTCATTTTGAGGGGGCTTTGTCAAGACTATAAGCAGCCTTAGCCCAGCACTTTGACAGTCGCTATAAAACCAGGTAAAATCGCCTCAATTTTAAAGCATAATCGGGAGTAAACCAATGGCTGTACAACAAACGCGCAAATCGCACTCTAAAACGGGTATGCGTCGCGCCCACGATTTCTTAACAGGCCCAACTTTATCCAGTGATCCGACCACAGGTGAATTGCACCGTCGTCACCACATCACGAAAGAAGGCTATTATCGTGGTAAAAAAGTCTTAGAAAACAAAGCTTTAGATATTTCAGACGAAGACTAGGTTAAGACAACTAAAAATTATGTCTACTACTATCACTGTAGCGCTGGATGCCATGGGCGGCGACCACGGACCACCGGTCATCGTGCCCGCAGCATTAAGCGCTCTGGACTATTATCCGCAATTATCCCTCATTCTAGTAGGGGATGAGACCGTATTAAAATCATTACTCATCAAAAAACGCTACGATACCAGCCGCTTGCGCGTACATCATGCCAGTGAACAAGTGGCTATGGATGAAGCGCCAGCGCAAGCCTTGCGTTACAAAAAAGATTCTTCTATGCGCGTGGCGCTCAATCTAGTTAAAGAGGGAATAGCCAGCGCTTGTGTGAGCGCGGGTAATACCGGTGCCTTATTAGCGACGGCGCGGTTTGTGTTAAAAATGTTACCGGGTATAGATCGCCCGGCACTCATTGGTTTGATGCCTACCACGGTCGGTAACACTATGGTACGAGTATTGGATTTAGGTGCAAACATCGACTCTACCGCTACACACTTATTACAATTTGCTGCAATGGGACACATAGTCTCGCATGCCATCGATGGCGTGGATAAACCGCGCATCGCTTTACTGAATATAGGTGAAGAAGAAATTAAAGGCAATGAAGTCATTAAACAAGCATCGCAATTATTTGCAGCGCAATCCTCTCTAAATTACATAGGTTTTGTGGAAGCCAACGATTTATTTACCGGTAAAGCAGATGTCATAGTGTGCGATGGTTTTATAGGTAATATTGCTTTAAAGGCTTGCGAAGGTACGGCGCGGATGTTGTTACAAATTTTTAAAGCAGCTATACAAAAAAGTATTTTAGCGCGTTTAGCGATTCCTTTTTTATTGCCCGTATTAAACAAAACAAAAAAACAGTTTGACCCAGCGCGTTATAATGGCGCTTCTTTTTTAGGATTAAATGGCGTTGTTGTAAAAAGTCATGGTAATGCTAAAGAAGTTGCTTTTCGTATGGCGATTTATCAGGCCTTAAGACAAGCCGAGCAAGCAGTACCGCAACAAATCGCCAGCCGGGTAGAAATAACTTTAGCGAATACATAAAAAAGAACGTAGGGGCAGGCCCCTGTGCCTGCTCAATAGGGTAAGCACAGGCTGTTTCTGTGCACTGACGCATCCCGTGAGGAGTAAATAATGAAATACAGCCGCATAGCAGGAACCGGTAGTTATCTGCCGAAAAAAATTGTTACCAACGAAGAACTCGCTCAAAAAGTAGATACTACCGATGAATGGATCGTTTCACGCACCGGTATTCGTGCGCGTCACGTGTCTAGTCCAGAAGAAACTTCTTCCTATATGGGCTATCATGCGGGTTTACGTGCTTTGGAAGCCGCGGGGCTCAGTGCGAATGATCTGGATATGATCATCGTTGCTACGACTACTCCAGACAAAGGTTTACCTAACACCGCGTGTTTGTTGCAAGACCGTTTAGGCATCACCAACATTCCTGCATTTGATATTACGGTCGCTTGCGCGGGCTTTGTTTATGCACTATCGGTTGCCGATCAATACCTACGCGGCGGCATGATGAAAACCATATTAGTAGTAGGGGTCGATGTATTAACCGCGGTCACCAATTGGGACGATCGCAGTACATGCGTGCTATTTGGCGATGGTGCGGGTGCGGTTATCCTACAAGCCACAGATAAACCAGGTATTTTATCGACGCATCTACATGCGGATGGTCGTCAAAAAGACAGCTTATACATTCCTACCTGGTTACCAGGGCAGAGCAAAGAAGATGAATTATCTTACATACATATGGATGGCCGAGAAGTATTTCGTTTTGCGGTAAAAGCTTTAGGCCAAGTGGTGGAAGAAGCGTTGGCCGCTAATCACATGTCACAAACAGACATAGATTGGTTTATTCCACATCAAGCCAATTTACGCATCATTACTGCTTTGGCCGAAAAATTAAAACTATCACTGGATAAAGTGGTGATAACGGTAGATCGTCATGCCAACACTTCAGCTGCTTCTGTACCTTTAGCTCTAGATGAAGCAGTGCGTGATGGACGCATACAACGCGGTCAAACTTTATTATTGGAAGCCATAGGCGGCGGTTTTGTGTGGGGCGCTGCGTTAATTATTTATTAAAAAAAGGTGCAAATAATTACTATGGAAAAATATGCAATTTTATTTCCGGGTCAAGGCTCACAATCGGTGGGTATGTTAAATGCTTTTGAAGAGAATTATGCCGACGTATTAGGATCTGTCTTTCGTTCCGCGTCTAAAGCATTAAACGATGATTTATGGGAAATAATCAGTCATGATAGTCGTGGTCTTTTAGATCAAACACAATACACGCAACCCGCCTTATTGGCTGCATCTTATGTGATGTGGCTTATCTGGCAAAAAACAGCAAAAACAAAACCCAGTTTTTTAGCAGGACACAGTCTAGGTGAATACACAGCATTGGTGTGTGCCGAAGCACTTGCTTTTGAAGATGCGATTGCTTTGGTTGCCTTACGCGGGCGCTTGATGCAACAAGCCGTACCGGAAGGTGTAGGCGCCATGGCGGCTATTGTAGGTTTAAGCGATGAAGTTGTGGCTAATTTGTGTCAACAAGCCAGCAGAGAAGGTGTGGTGAGTCCAGCCAATTATAATGCCATAGGGCAAGTGGTTATTTCAGGTCATAAAGAAGCGGTATTGTATGCTATAGAAGAAGCCAAAGCCGCGGGCGCTAAAATCGCAAAATTATTAACAGTGAGCGTGCCATCGCATTGTGCATTGATGAAACCAGCTGCAGAAGCCTTAGGCGACGCTTTAGAGCGTATAGCCATACATGCACCGCGTTATCCCATTATACACAATGCTACTGTCGATATCGTTGAACATCCAGACGATATACGTCAGCGCTTGGTGGAACAAATGTATCAGCCCGTACGCTGGGTGGAAACCGTGCAACGTTTAGTCGCTGAAGGAGTGACTCTAGCTTTAGAATGTGGTCCTGGCAATGTGTTAACGGGTTTAAATAAACGTATAGACAAGGATCTAAAAAGCTTAACGCTAAAAGATCCCAGTTGTTTTAATATAGAGGAGATAAATTAAATGAGTTTAACGGGTAAAACGGCGCTTATTACTGGTGCTAGCCGCGGTATAGGTCATGCAATATTATTGGGTTTAGCCGCAATGGGTGCAACCGTAGTCGGTACTGCGACCAGCGACAAAGGTACTAAGCTTATTACAGATGCGTTAGCTGCGAAAGGATATACCGGTGGCGCTGTGGTTATGGATGTGCGCGATGATAATTCAGTTGCTGCGGCATTGGCGGCGGTAGAAGAGGGATATGGTGCGCCAGCCGTCGTTGTGAACAATGCAGGTATTACGGCAGATAATTTATTTTTACGTATGAAGATGGAAGAATGGCAAAGTGTATTAGATGCTAATTTAACGGCATTATATCGTGTCACCAAACCGTGTTTGCGTGCCATGTTAAAAGCACATTGGGGCCGCATTATTAACATCAGCTCTGTGGTGGGGGTGTCGGGTAATCCAGGACAAGCGAATTATTGCGCTTCTAAAGCGGGTGTCATTGGCTTTAGCAAATCTTTGGCACAAGAAGTGGCCAGCCGTAACATCACCGTCAATGTGGTTGCACCTGGTTTTATAGGCACAGACATGACCAGTGCGTTAACGGAAGAGCAACAAACGCAACTCAAAAAAACGATTCCTATGCAACGCACCGGTACACCAGAAGAAATTGCTGCCGTAGTGTGCTTTTTAGCAAGTCCAGGAGCGAGTTATATTACGGGTGAAACCATTCAAGTGAATGGTGGTATGTATATGCAATAGAGAAAGCTATATGAATTTTAGTATCATTATTCCCTGTTACAATGCGGCACATACTTTGGCGCGAGCGATTGATTCCCTTTTAGTTCAACGTGCTTATCTGAGCAATATCATTTTAATGGATGATGGCAGCACCGATGATACTGCGCAGATAGCGCAAGACTATCAACTGCGTTATCCTAATCTTATTGAGTATCACCATCAAAGTAATCAAGGGCCGGCCAAAGCACGCAATCAGGGAGTCGCTTATGCCAAAGGGGACTATATCTTATTTTTAGATGCAGACGATGCTTTAACGCCAAATTGTTTGCAAGCATTTTGTTTAGCGTTTATAGATTTTCCCTCAGTAGATATTATGATCGCAGGGTATACGTCTGTACACGGCGATAGAGAGCGGTCCAAGTACCCTACAGATTTTCACACCAATGCGCTGTTGTTACAAGCATTGTGGTTCGGAAAATTTGGCTCTTGCGGAGGCGCAATCGCTCTACGCAAACATTGTTGCCAATACGCGCATTACCCCGAGACGATTAAACATGGGGAAGATGTAGTCTTTTTCAGTCATCTTATTGCCAAATTTCCAGCGCATACTCTGCCTTTTATTGCACTCAAAGTTTTTCACAGTCCAAACAGTTTGCGTCACGATAAGATATCAACACTAGAGGAAGCGGAAGCAATTATTCCCTTGTTATTCAACCCGCACTATTTAAGCGAAGAGTTCATGCAGCTTAAAGCACAATATCACGCTAAACAATTATTATCGCTTTCGCGTACAGCGATTAGACTCAAGCGATATGCTTTGGCGCGTTGTTTTCTTGCTAAAGCCTATGGGTTGCATTCTGCGAGTATGTACCATATTAAACCGTTAAAATCCTTAATAATAGCGTATACACATAGAAATTAAGCCGCAAAAGAATATTCATACCTGATTTTAGTAATTACCACACACCATTTTGAGAGTATGTTATACTGTACAAATCACGATCAAGGGCATACCCGTTCACCTACGGGAGAAACTTGTGTTTCAACGAGGAATATATATGGTTGCTTGGCTAATGAAAATAGCAATCCAAATGAGTCGTCATTAAAAGATCAGCCCGCCGTACGTCAACGATTCTGTGGCATATAAAGCTTTAGACTCGCTCGATTATTATGGTATAATCACTTACTAGAACAAGCCTAAAATGCCCATAAAATGGACAGATTTAACGCTTGTAGCTATCTCTAGATCAATGTGCTTCTAGATGATATACTCCCAAAACTGGCGCAATAGCGCCACTAATGGGATTTTTAATGTTAATAATTATGAGGAATCTGTTGGAATGAGTACTATAGAAGATCGCGTGGTGAATATTATTGCTCAGCAATTGGGTGTGGATCGAGAGAATGTAAAACCGGATTCTTCCTTCATCGATGATTTGGGTGCCGATTCTTTAGATACCGTAGAACTGGTTATGGCTTTGGAAGAAGAATTTAATGCCGAAATTCCAGACTCCGATGCCG
>JBIPMB010000196.1:0-3441 GCA_044369355.1 Gammaproteobacteria bacterium
GTGCGACAAATTCTAGACTTAGGGCGCTTTTTCTTACCCTGGAAATTTTTTCCTAGAAATTGGCGTTCTTCCCTATTTGCTGAAAACAGTACCTCTACCCGACAAATTTGTTCTACTTTAATTGCAGAGGCTTTCCGCTCCGTGCAATTCCCTATTTTGCCCATTATCAAGCAAAGCCCCGATCAAAACATTCAGATGACACCTGGAAATTCTAGGCTTTACACCCCTAAAGATTTCGACTACTCGCCTTTCTTTCAAATTATCAAATACCCTATTTTTACCTTGTCAGAAAACGCCTTATACCATCATTTACCGTGGGAAGATAACAATGAGAAAATTGTATAAGGAAAAAATACTACTATGCTAGATTTTAAATATAGCGTCGATGCCAAAACAGGTGAAACGATTATTATCACTTCTTTGTGGGGAAAACCGTTGTTAACCACGCCACAATTGAATAAAGGTACTGCTTTTAGCGAAAAGGAACGCATTTTATTTAATTTACAGGGAAAATTACCCATTAGAGTGGAAACGCTAGGCGAACAAGTTACTAGAGCTTATAAACAATTTCAAAATTATACTGACCCTCTCACAAAAAATATATTTTTAAACTCATTATTAGACAACAATCAAACTCTATTTTATCAATTGGTCAGTGAACATTTGATGGAACTTTTACCTGTCATCTATACGCCTATAGTCGGCACTGCCGTAAAACAATTTAGTACCGAATACAGACAGGCACGCGGTTTATATGTCAATTATCCTGAACGAGAACATATACGCAACATATTAAAAAATCGCTCTAACCCAGAGATCGATTTGATCGTTGTCACCGATGGTGAAGGTGTTCTAGGCATAGGCGATCAAGGTATAGGCGGCATGGATATCCCCATTGCTAAGCTGATGGTTTATACTTTATGCGGCGGCATTAATCCTAATCGTACTTTACCCATTTTATTAGATGCGGGAACCAATAATCAAACTTTACTAGACGATCCACTCTACTTAGGTTGGCGCCATCCACGTCTAAGCGGTAAAGAATATGAAGATTTTGTAGATTCTTTTGTAGCTACCGTTAAAGAATTATTCCCCGGTGTATTTTTACATTGGGAAGATTTTGGCCGTGACAATGCACGTCGCCATTTAGAACGTTACCAACATGAAATGTGTACTTTTAACGACGATATGCAAGGTACGGGCGTAGTCACTTTAGCTGCTATCTTGGGTGCTGCACATGCTTTGGGACAGTCTTTAGCGGATCAACGCTTTGTTATTTTTGGCGCCGGAACCGCGGGGACGGGCATTGCGGATCAAATTAAACAAGGCCTCATCAAAGAAGGCTTAAGTGAAAAAGAAGCTAATCAACGCTTTTGGTTATTAGATCGCCCCGGTTTATTATTGGAAAATATGCCTGAATTAACCACTTTTCAAAAACCGTATGCGCGATCTGTGGCAGAGGTTAAGGATTGGCAATTGGCACAAAAAGACGTGATTAACTTATTAGATGTCATTAAAAATATTAAGCCTACGGTATTAATCGGCTGTTCCGCCGTTGCCCATGCATTTAATCAAGAAATCATTAGCACACTGTGTGCTGAAGTGGCGCGACCATTAATATTACCGTTGTCCAATCCTACAGAGCGATGTGAGGCCACACCGGAAGAAATTTTACGCTGGAGTAAGGGACAAGCTTTGATTGCTTCAGGCAGCCCTTTTCCTCCCGTTAAGTTTGGCAATGAGTTGCGTGAAATTGCGCAGTGTAATAATGCGCTGGTGTTTCCAGGCTTAGGCTTAGGCATCTTGACCGTTCAAGGTAAACGTTTGAGTGATCAATGTTTATGGGTTGCGTGCCAAGCTTTAGCCGATTGCGCACCTATTTTAAAAGATGCAACCGCACCCTTATTACCCAATTTAAGCTCAGCACGTGCAGTCGCTGTCAAAATTGCCCATGCCGTAGCACAGCAAATTATAGCCGAAGGACAAGCTGGTGTAGTGCCTAAAGATTTATCCGCAGCTATAGCCGCAACGATGTGGACACCGCAGTATTTTGAGTATAGGAAGGAATAGATGGCGATCATTTCGTTTTAGGAACCTTACAATGATATTCGGGAGGAAGGGCGGCTCACGAGCCGCCCCTACCAGTCTCGTTGTTTAAACTAAGGACCTACAGCCACTTGCGGCTTAATACTAGCAAATAGTTTTTCACTAATACCGGGAACTTTTTTCAAATCATCCACGTTTTTAAACGCGCCATTATCTTTACGATAATCCACGATCGCTTGTGCTTTTTTAGGGCCCAGGCCTTTTATTGCGGTCAATTGATCAGCTGTAGCCGTATTAATATTGACCATCGATGTGGCCGTTGCGGTTACTGGTTTTGCCGTAGTTTCCGTTGCTGCTTTTTGTGCAGCATAGGCAGATTGCGCTAAACCCATAGCCAAGGCTACAACCGCTAAACTTATTTTCCATTGATTATTCATAACACACTCCCAAAAAATATTATTTGTTAAAAGTAGAACCTACCCCTAATTTTGTAGGTGGCTCTAAGCACCTACAATATATTGGATCTAGATCCACTCTCCATAGAATCTAAAAATAGAGTCTATACAAATATTACATGCATTTTATTAAAA
Organism: Gammaproteobacteria bacterium; assembly: GCA_044369355.1. Classification (GTDB taxonomy): domain Bacteria; phylum Pseudomonadota; class Gammaproteobacteria; order UBA1113; family UBA1113; genus VFKP01. The sequence continues at coordinate 2,637 of JBIPMB010000196.1, forward strand.
TGTCTATATGATTTAAACTATTTTTTGAGATCTTTCCAGGTCAAAACTATTTTGCCTATATTTTGATTACTGGCCATATAATCGTGAGCCGCATTGGCTTCCGTTATGGGATAAATACTGTCCACAATGGGCTTTATGCCACCATGTAAGAGCCATGGTAAAGCATTTTGTTCGAAACGGACTTTAATTTTGCGCTTTTGTTCGATACTTTGTAGTCGCAAATTAAAGCCCCTTAGTTGCAAGCGTTTAGTCACCAACGTTAATGCATCCAACATTAATTCACGTCCGCCCATAGCCGCTAATAATAACCAGCGCCCATCAACGGATAATATTTTTTGGTGTAAATCGGCGTATTTAGCACCTATAAAATCCAATACTACATTGATACTTTTTTCTCCTAATTGTGCCAATAATTTTTCTAGAAAATGAGCATCGTTATAATTAAAGGCCGTCGCCCCATAGGTGGTTAAGGCTTTAATTTTTTTATCACTGCCCGCCGTACCATAGACACGTACACCACTGGCCACAGCCAATTGCACTGCTGCTAAACCTACACCACTCGCCGCAGCATGGACTAGAAGACTCTCGCCTTTTTTTAATTGTCCTAATACAAAAAGATTTTCATAAGCAGTGAGAAATGCTTCGCTGATAGCGGCCCCTTCTACAAATGAAAAATGCTCTGGTAAAGGAAAAGCTAAGCCCGAATCTAATAAAGCATATTCGGCATAAGCACCACCACCCACTAAACCAAAGACTCTATCACCCACGGCAAAATTCGTCACCGCATCACCTTTGGCCACAACTT
>JBIPMB010000317.1:0-3425 GCA_044369355.1 Gammaproteobacteria bacterium
ATTCCTTAGTTGGCTCAGCCCTTACAGAATCACGAATACGATCCCAGTTAACACCTTTCTTCGGATACGCACCTACTACTACTTCTTTATTATGCGCTACCAATTTGAGAACATCCTCGACCTGAAACTCAATATCTGCATCAATAAACATCAAGCGAGTAAAATTGCTCTGCAAGAAATATGCAAGCAATACATTTCTAGCCCTTGTTACTAAGGATTCATTAGCAATAGTACCAAATGCTAATGGGATTTGATGTTGATTGCAGAAGGTAAGAAGTTTGATTACTGAACGAAAATATGCCTCATTCAACATACCGCCGTAACAAGGAGTAGCTACAAAAATCCTTTCTTTACGAAGGTCATCAATTCTAATTTCTAATTTGCCGGATTGGGGTTGTACTGTTGGGGGCGGTTGCAAAGTTGGCGGTTTGATTGCTGTAGGATCCAATTTTATTGCCATAATAACTCCAAAATATTAAAGTTGTTCTACTTCAAATAATTTATATTTGAATGCTGCTATTGCTGTAAAGTATTCTACTGTCTGAGATGCTATTTCAAAATCGAGTGCTTCTAAGGATATCGGGAACAACTCTTTGAATATTATATTAGTTTTAGGATTGTTTGTCGAGTCTAATACTGTCAAAATACCATCCGAGTAAGCCAAAGCTGTGGTTTGACCAGCAGAGTTTACTACAAATGGAAATCTATTTTGTTTTGTCATAACAAAATTAGAAAATTGAGCATGAGACTGAGGAAACCCTAAAGCTATCAACCATGTATATAATTCCAAATAATTGGACATATCTTCAGAAATTAAAAATCTTATAGTAAAATCACCATATACTAATTTGTCACCTACCGTTGGTATATCAATAAACGGAGAAGGTTGTTGGGCAAATCCCAAAGCTAGGCCCGGAAGATTTGCAGATTGACAAGTGTAGGATGTATTTGGCAAATCTTTAATAGTAAATCTAAACGCATTAGGTCTTAAAAAGTCGTAGGTAGTTGGTCTACTAGAAGTATAAGCAGCCTTAAGAACATTTAGATTTGCAGTATATGCCATATTTTACATCCTCCAGCATTATTTATAAAGACAAAAAAGGGGGATTTTCATCCCCCTAATCCCGATCTGCGCCGGTTCAATAATTACATTAGATTTACTACACGGGTCTTGCGATAGTACTGATTGCGGTTAGCTGTGAAGCTATCTGCATCGTTAGCACCTGCAGCTGTAGTAACATATGGGTTAGCAATTAGACCATAACGTGTCTTGAAGCCAATCTTTGGCTGGAAGCTGTTAGGATCAATTGCACGTACCATTTGTAGTGGAACATATGGGCAGTAGAATAAGCCTGCGTCATATGGGCTAGCACCCTTATAACCAACTACATAGAACTGATTTGAAGCACCTAGGTTACCAGTATATGGGTCGATGTAAACACGGAAACGACCATTTAGAACACCAGCAAAAGTATTGCCTGTATCATCAACGTTCAAATTAGCATTTGATGCTAGAGCAGGAGCATAGTCTAGAACACCAGACATTGCTAATGCAGAAGCTACGTCTGCTGAACATACGATGAAGTTGCCCTTTCCTCTACGAGTATCTTGAGCAATGTGATTAGCATCGCGCTCAATATTGAATAGAAGACCTTTGAAGCGCTCTACAGACCAACGTCCATTTGAATCAACGTCTAGGTCAAATGTACCTGCGCTTGCTGTAGCAGGAGATCCTGTCTTAGCTACTTTGTAGATCAAGCGAACGATTTCACGATTGATCTCAAACATAAATTCTTGCGAAAGAATATTTGATAGCTCAGCTTCAGCATCAAGACCATGAATTGCTTTTAAGTCTTGTGCTAATTCAACTGTGTACTCTGCCTTCAAAGCACGTGACTTAGCTGTAACTGTTGTCTTATCAATACTGAAAGACATTTCAGCAAAATCTTGAGCAGCTTCAACAGCAGCCAATGTATTTGCTGTACCAGTTGTATATGAACCTGTTGCTAGAATGTTAGCAATAGCACCAGAGTGAGTACCAGCACCTGACCAATCTGTATCAGCTTCGTTGTATAGAGCTTCAACACGTGTCTCAGTATTGGAACGAGTATCTCCAGAACCACCGTACATTGAACGCATTGCGAAGATCAAGCCTGTTGGGCCTGTCATTGGCTGAACACCGCAAATGTCATATGCCATTAGATTTGGCATAGCACGACGTACTAGACCAATCATAATTGGATCATACTTTTGAATTGCAGCTGTATCTTGAGCAATGTTATTGGTTGGTGTTTCGAAAAGTGCTTGACGCTCTTCACGTAAAGCTTTTTCCTGATTCTCAAGAAGAACGCTAGTTACCTGGCGCTTATAAGAATCTTTGATTTGTGGGAGTTCTGGATGATCCAGAATTGCTGCCCACTTTTGTTGTAGATTTTCAGATAAAAACATTTGGTTCTCCTATGAACGAAACCTTTTTGATATTTATAAAATTAAGCACGTTTGATTGATCTTGATAGTGCTTGTGCATAAGCTGCGACAGTACTAGGAGTAGATTCGACTAAAGTATTGTCAACTGCTTGTGATGCATCTTCAACTAAAGTTTGACTTGTTGCGGCTTCAGTTACTTTTGTCTTGCCTTTTGGAAAATAATTTTCCTTGATAACAGCGACTTTATCTGCATAAACATCTTCGTTATCAAAAGCAATACCTTCAACTAACTTATGCAATTTAACAGTTTCGGTGTCTGCTAAATCTCTGGACAAATCTTCTAGAATAGACTTGCGCTTTAGTTCAACGACTTCACTATTAAGTTCTACATTAATATTGATTGCTTCGTTTAACTTCTGCTCTAGCTCTTCGGCTTTAGCTTGTAACTCACCAATAACATCATATTTTTCCTCAGGAACTTCTACGTAATGTTCCTTGAATAGATTCTTAAGTCCGCTAATAAAGTCTTCTGCGATTTCTGTACGAAGACCAGACTCAAGAGCTAATTCATTTTCTTCCATCCATTGTTCAACAACATAGTTTAGATATGAATCGATTTTCTCAACCATACCTTCTCTAAGTTCAGCAAAATCTTCTTCGTATTTTGCTTCAAGCTGTTCAGCAATCTTTTCCATCTCATGGTTAACACGAGCAATTACTGCTGCTTCGAAAATAGATGTAGCTTTATTCTTAAATTCTTCTGATAGATCATCTCCGAAAATAGGAGAAAGATCAATGGCTTCGATTTCAGAAGTATCTTCGGCTTCAACATCTTCGCCTTCTTCTTCAATCTCTTCATCCATTGGCTTATTGCCAGTTGGATTCTTACCTGTAGCAGAAGCAGTCATATCACCAACTGTAGTAAAGTTTGGTGTTGGACCTGCGCCTTTAGCCTGCGGTGGAGTAGATCTAGGAGTAGAAGCAGAAACCTTCGCTCC
>JBIPMB010000293.1:0-3417 GCA_044369355.1 Gammaproteobacteria bacterium
AAGTCCGACCTTTTGATGTGCCACTGGGTCGCCCTGCTTTTCCCTGTTGTGCGGGATCTGTTAGCTGTTTGTGGCATTCAGGGCATTTGTAGGCTTGACGACCTCTCTTAAATCCGTCTAGCCACATTGCGGTGTTGCAGGATGGGCATTGCATGGTTATAATAGGGTTGTGTTTTATTCTTACAGTCACCAGATCAAATCCGGTGACTTGTTTATTGGCTAGGGTTTGCGATTGTTAATCAGGATACTGCAACTTAATGAGACCATATTAGCTTGACCAACAAAGTTTCCATGAAACCGCCAATTAATCATGTATGTATGAGACATATCTTCTAACTTTAGTCCGCCGTTGCCAGATGTGTTTTTATAAACTTTCATCATCTCTTGTAAACCCATCATAACCCCGTAAGATACGCGACCATCAAACGCCCATTCGTCACCCCATTCACTGCTCCACTTAGCTGTGGCGTTAGCAATTAATTTTTGAATACTTTTGATTGTTATTTTGAATTTTTCGCTATCACCCTCATTTTTTACGGGGAATTTCAATACTTGTGAGCCAACATTTATTGTGATTGTTTCTGCAACTTTCTCGACTTGTTTGACGGGCTTGGTTGTTATTCCTTTGTAGAAATCTTCGATTTTCCCTTCTAACTGAGTTAACTCAAAAGCCCACTTTCTAATTAGTGACTTGACGCTTTTGAACTTGGACATTAAAGATTTTAGTTGTAAGTATCTTTTTGTCAGTGATTGAATAGCCATGTCGTTTTGTCCTTTGCTTGTGTTTTATCCTTACAATTAATATAGTACAGATATCCAGAATATGTCAAGCGTTTTCTGAAAATATTTTTTGAGGTGTTGCGATGTCCTTTTTGATTCTGATTTTGTGGGCAGGACAATATCAGGACAATAGATGGAGTCCACTAAAAAGGGGCCGGAGCCCCTTTTTAAGTTGATTACCTATTTTTAAAATTGCTAACCATATCTGGTTAGAGAATATTCCCTCTTCATCGCCTAATCGTTAATCCTTTCGGCTCCAAGGGCAGCTTTTGGCTTGCCGATCTAAACGTCGGTGATTCCATTATAGTTGTATATAATGGAAATGTCAATATATACATTTCAATTTCTTAAATAGGTATGTCTTCTAATTTTAGCGAAAATGTGCGAACAAAGGAGTTTAAACTCATTTTATCTTCAGAACAAGAGCGAACCCTAGAAGATTGGATGCTAGTTTGTAAGTGGGTTTGGAATCGCTCGTTAGGACTGATAGAGGAATTTAACGAGTGGAACCCTTACGATAAACTGTCAAAGTCTAACGTCCCTGCAACTCCCCTGCAACGATACGACCGCAAGCTCAAGCAATGGGTACGAATTGAGATCCCAGATTGGAAGATGGGGATTGAGCGAGTCGAGAAGAAAAAGGGGTTAATCCATCCTGTCGCCATTGATGAAAATAGTCCTATTATTGACTCACTGGATTCTAAAAAGTCGGTACTATACGGGTTTCTAAAGGTATTTGGACATCAGCACCACAAGGATCGGATTGTGACTTATTTAGTTAGAGGTGAGGAGCGAAAAGTTAATTTCACCGATTGCCCGGCAAAATTTATTCAAGGTGTAGCGCATGAACTATCAAAGGCTTGGGAGGGATTTTTAGCGGGTCGCCACAGTCGTCCACGTTTCAAAACAGCTAAAGATAAGGTAATGACTTTAATCCATTACAACGCTAAGGATCTAGGCGTTAAGGACAGTAAGATCAATATTCCAAAATTGGGTTATATCGAAGTAATTGGATTTGATAAACGGTGGTATGGTTGCGATTTTAACCCGATGAAAATTTGCAAAAAAGCGTCGGGGTGGTATATACAATTAACTGCGTCCGTCCCTGTCAAACAAGCCAAGAAGACAGGGTTATGTTGTGGAATTGACCCCGGACATCAGTTTGTTATGGCATTGGATAATGGTCATACTATTGAGGCTGCACAACCTTTAAAGCGATCGCTAAAACGTCTAAGGAAAATGCAGCAACAATTATCTCGCAAGTATCGAATGAACGAGGGGAAAACTAAGAATTGGGAGAAACTCAATAATAAAATTGCTAAACTTCATGAGAAAATCGCCCGTCACCGCCGATCATTCAATCACTGGCATTCTACCAATTTAATCAATTGGTTTGACGTGATTTTTGTTGAGGATTACAAACCCGCCAACGTCTACCGAAAAGCTAAAGCCAAGGCAAAATTAGACACAGAAGGAAATCCAGTGGTTGCCGAAAATGGTACAGTTATCTACGATAAAAATAGTCAAAAACGCAAACGAGGAAGTAACAGAACAGGGAGTGATGTAGCTATTGGTCAAGCTATTGATTTATTAGAAACCAAAGCAAAGGAACACGGAAAATTAGTGATTCGGGTTGATAATTGGGGAACTACTTTATGTTGTGCGAAGTGTGGACATCAAGAGAAGAAAAAGCTATCTCAACGCACTCACAAATGCTCTAATTGTGGTTATACCGTTGCTCGTGATGTCAACTCAGGACAGAACATTAAGTTAAAAGGTTTAGCTCAAATGGCAATCAATCAAGGTGTGGAATTGTCCGATAATTTCTGGTATAAATTCCTGATTAATAAAAATTCGGCAACCCCTAGCTCTTCTAAAAAGGCAACCAAGAAAAAAACCAAAAAGTCAGACACCATAACGATTCCAGATAATTTGTTTAAAAACGGGGTTCACGATTTTTTAGTTGCCGAAACCACCAAAACTCATGCTATAATAAATCAAATGAGCTTAGGTGATTTCGATAGAAACGCCTGAAACAATTGCGGATTAAGCTCCCGCAATAGACGATTGCCTATTTTATGGATTGAAACGGAAAACCTGACTACAGTTAATCTAGGGGAGCTAGAACCCGCAATAGACGATTGCCTATTTTATGGATTGAAACCTCTGATAGTCAATATACCCCCCAAGAATTTGAGCTTGGGCCCGCAATAGACGATTGCCTATTTTATGGATTGAAACTTTGGTTAGCAATTACCCGCCGAAGTTTTCCCCATCGTTCCCGCAATAGACGATTGCCTATTTTATGGATTGAAACATAGTTCACAAAAACAGTGCAATGGCGCGGTTGCTCCCGCAATAGACGATTGCCTATTTTATGGATTGAAACATGCAATGTTTGGGAGGGTTTTGATATGCGATTTTATCCGCAATAGACGATTGCCTATTTTATGGATTGAAACGAATAGAGTGCGATCAATCCCTCTGAACAAGCTACCCCGCAATAGACGATTGCCTATTTTATGGATTGAAATCCAGGCATCCCAGAGGGATTGTGTACATCTGCGTACTGCCCTCTATGTAGCCCTGGAAAGCCCATGCACCACCATCGGGGTCTAATGCGTTATGAACCCATTG
>JBIPMB010000326.1:0-3416 GCA_044369355.1 Gammaproteobacteria bacterium
GCTTTCGTCGCTTGAGCAAGGACTACGAGCTCTATTCGGAGACTAGTGAGGCAATGATTTACAGCATCTTGCTCAACGTCATGCTTCGACGCCTTGCTCCTTAACTTTTACTTTGTAAATCAGCTCTAAGAAAGCGTTTGAAAAGTAATTCAGGTAAGCTCAAGTCCCGTTATCGCGGGACTCAAGCCTGAATAATCAATGCGAAAACGATACGGTAGAGATGCAGGGTAATGGGTAGAGATGTTAGTGATGGGTAGACGCAAGCGCAGCACTCTCCATGCACTGCCCAAACTGCCAATCGAGCCAAACTATCAAGTACGGCCGCATTCACACCGGCAAGCAACGCTACCGCTGCACCGACTGCGGACGGCAGTTCGTCGAAAATTCCAGCTATCAGTTGGTCTCGCGCGAGAAACGAGAACTGGTAGACCGGCTGCTAGTTGAACGCATCTCTCTGGCCGGAATCGCCCGCGCTGCGCAGGTGTCGCTGCACTGGCTTCAGTACTACGTCAATGACAAGCTGGAGAACGAACCGACCGATTTGGCCGTCTCGCCAAAAAAAAAGGGAAATTGACGGTGGAGATGGACGAGCTGTGGTCGTTTGTGGGCAGCAAAGGGAACAAACAGTGGGTCTGGCTCGTTATCGACCGTAACACTCGCGAGGTGGTGGGATTTGCCCTGGGAGACCGTAGCCAGGAAACGGCCAGACAGTTGTGGGAGTCATTGCCGGGAGTGTATCGCCAGTGCGCGGTTTGCTACACCGACTATTGGGATGCGTATGGCTGTAGATGGATTCTGTATCACTACCAATCTCCCTAATTTGCTCCTCAAGCTGTTCGATGCGTACCGTACGGCGCTCTACTTCAAGCCAAGCTGTCGACTCTGGTGGGCGATCGCGCAGCCGCTCCGGCAAATTTTGACCGCAGTGATCCACACCGGGGTAATTCCGGCTTCGATTTCAGCGTTTTTTCGAGCGATTTTGGAGCGCTCGCAGTGGCATTAGGCGGATTTCGGTGGCGCGTTGGCCTTGATCGGAGCGGTCGCAGCGTCAGTCGCAGCGGATTTCGGCGGATGAGAGGCTTGGGTGTCCATGCCACCGAAAAGGAGTGGTATTAGAGTATGTGGACACCGTTGGAATCCTTTCTCCTCGTGGCGTTGGGCGCGTTGCTGCAATGTCGCTTTCACCTGTGCGAGTGATTCGGTCTCGAGCTGGTAGACGCGACGGCGATCGCCTCGGCTACCCAGTCGCCGAGAAGTGGTCGAGAAACCGTAGTATCTCAAGACCATGCCGACGATCTGGCAGTTGCTCATGTTTGGCTTGATGGTGAAGCCCAGAACTAACTTCACGTCGTCGGCGCACTGTCGCGCTTGATCGGCAAAAGCGATCACCCACGGTGTTTCGTTATGCCAATCGCCGGATTCGATGCAGTTTTGCAGCAGACCGAGAACGTCGAGGGCGAAGCCACCTTTGCTTGCCAGTTCTCGATTCGGCAGGTCGTGCGCCTGAAGCGGCACGCCGTGGCGGGTCAGCCGCTCCAAGTCGGCAGAATCCTTTGAGTGGGCGAGGCCGAGCCAGAGGATCGCCTCCAGTCGGGTTAGTTCCCGGCGGGTGCGCCCTCGGCGATCGCGTTTTACATCTTCGATAGTCAAATTATGGGGGTCGATACTGTACCAGTCGCAGAGATCGTATCGCGCCAGCTTTAGAGCGTCGGCGTGTTTAAGGTGTTTCTGAGCCCGTAGGTCAGCAGCTTCCTCCGCGCTGTCGATAATGCTGGCACAGTAGAGCGCCCAGTTGTCAGCCTCGAGAACGTCCCGACGCAGTTCACGCCACAGCTCGTTCGCTTCGGGCGATTCGTCCGCCTCACCAACTGTGATGGTATGTCCAGCATCTTCCAGTAATGCCTGAAGCGACACACCGAACGTTACCATCGCCGCATTACGCGCCGCCTGAGTCGCCGCGTGATACTCGGCAAATGGATCGTCGAGTGCGATATCGAACGTCCGTCCCGTTACCTGCGTGAGGAGCTGGGTACGTCGAGCGAGCTGCTGGAGATAGTCACCCTTGCGTGTCGCATCGAACTGACCGCTGCCCTTGCCGTAGTGGCTGGCGTAAACAACGCGCGGAATCGGTTTCCGCACCCGTGCTAGGGCTTGCAGGGCATCGTCAGGGCTGATGCTCTGTCCCTCGAATATGCCCACGCAGAGGTCGAAAGCGTTGCTCTCGATCGACACGCCCGAAGTGAGCGACGGCGAGTGGACGAGCAAGCGGATGTCGTGCGACGCCAGGAAGGCATCGGGATTATCTGCAAACTCGCGCTGCCAGTCTTCCGAGCTGGTTTCGCGATCGAAGCGCATGACTTGGTGCGGCATAAGCCCCAACGAAGCGCCCAGTGCGGCGATCGCTTTCGAGGTCAGGAGCTGGTCGCAAGGGACGATAACGCGCTGACCGGCTCGAACTGCTGAAGTAATCGCCTCCAGCACCATCATCCGAGCATGACTGCTGCTGCCCTTGACCCCTGACTGGCCGCTGTAGAGCGTAACGGGGTAGCTGTTGGCTTTGTACGTGTTCTGAAGAATCCAAGGCTTCTCGCCCCGCAGAGCGGCCAGCAAGTCGAGATCGTGACGGCTCAGTGTCGCTGAAGTGGGGATGACGCGCCGCGCACCGCGAATGAAAGTGCGAGCCCGCTCGATCAGCGCCGGACGCATCCCGTTTTTCCCGCAGGTTCCGCCCGAAACTAGGTGCATGAAACCTTGATCGACTTCATCGAGGATGAGGTCATAGCTGCCGTCGGGGTAAAAGATGAGCGGCACGGACAGATCGCTGTCCCAGCACAGGCCGAGCTTGCGAGTCGGTCGCCCGTTGGCGTCGAGAATGTGTCCTGCCGCGCGATCGCCGTCTTTGATGTAGGTCAGCCCGAGGCGATGCGAGTTACTGCGCTGGAGTGATTGTCGGTGTCCTGGTGCGATCGCTGCGTCCACGTCTCGACAGAGCGCGTGGAGCAGCTTGGTTTTGCCTGTGCCGGTTCCACCGATGATCGCGATGATGCCCTCGCTGGGAATCGAACTAGGGTCAATGGCTGACAGGCAGGGAACGCAGACTTTTAAGTTCGGTTTGTAGTCGCCGAGTCGATTGGCGACACGCTTGCGAGCGAAGTGTAGTGACAGCGATTCGGGTTCGCGAGCGGTGGTGATCGCTCCAGCAACATCGCCGCCAGCGGCGATGAAGTCGTCGATGCCTTTGCCGAGTTGACCGTCCCATCGGACGACGACGGGTAGGGCGTGGGCTTCGACGAGTAGACGGGCGGTCGTGGCGATCGCGCCGCTTACCTTCAGTTGGGTCGAGATTTTCTCGTCTCGGTCGAAGGCGATCGCGATGCGGCGGTTGGCGAACGGCAGCAGGTCGGGATGCAGGCGGC
>JBIPMB010000341.1:0-3396 GCA_044369355.1 Gammaproteobacteria bacterium
TCATCAAATTTTGTAGATGCAAGGGTTAAGGAAACGAAAGTCCAATACGAACGTAACGTAATCAAAGGTAAAGTTGTAGGGCGTAATCCGGCTACAGGAGAATATCGAGTGGACGTAGGCGGTGGTCGGTTTCGTTGGGCGAAATCTGTAGCATCAAGTGATATTGTTGGAAAAGATGTAGCAGTTACAATAGGAAGTAAAATAGGACAAATTGCAGAAATGCCAGGATTCTTACGATGACATCAATCCCTTATCTTGATGCTAATGGAGTTACGCGCTACCTTAAAGCCCGTGGTGATGGTTCTGAATTAGACCCATTTATCCCGATTCGAGACGTAGCAGACGAACCTTTAAGTTATGTTGAAACTCAGCTAACAGCACCCGGTACTACAACATCAAGAGATGCTAGAGGGTATCAATATCTTCAATTTTTGCTAACCGTTGCAAATATCGATAGCTCTATTTCGGTAGTCCCTGAAACATCTAATAATGGTACAAATTGGTATCCTTTAGGTGAACCTTACATTATCACTACTAATGGTACAGATATCATAGGGTTTTCCTATGCTCAACCTTTAGGATTTGTCCGATTGCACTGGACTTCAGAATTAGGTGGAACCAGTGCAACTTTAGACGTTATTACGGTGATTCAATAACATGCCTAAGATTTACGGTACGGATATTGTTAATGAAACCTCTGTAGGTGGTGGGATTAGTGCTATTTATAAATTCAGCACGACTACGACTATTGCAGATCCATTAGCCGGTTATTTCAGGTTAAATAATGCAACCCCTGCTAGCGTTACAACCATTGCAATCTCAAAGATTGATTCAGAAGGCTTTACTCGTGATGGGTTAAGTTTATTGCGTAATGGAGACACAATCTTATTTAGCTCTACCCATCAATCGGTTTCACAAGCTTATGAACTTACAGCCGAACCCGTTGATAATACTACTTGGTATAGCTTCACGGTGACCAATAAGCTTACCAATGGTAGCTTTGGGAATCACGATAAGATTGAAGTTACAGCGGTATTCTCAGGTGCGTCTAAATACACCGAGCTATCAGATGTACCCCAAAGTTTCACAGGAGACGCTGGAAAGCTTGTAGCGGTAAATAGTGCGGAATCAGGGTTAGAGCATCGTATTCTAACTGCTACGGATATTCCTAACCTGAGTGCTAACAAGATTACGTCTGACTTAATTAATACTGCCAGACTTGCTACAGGTACAGCCAACAATACGACCTATCTAAGAGGTGATCAAACTTGGCAAACAATTAATGCAGGTGGTGCAACAGTACAAGCAAATCCCCCTACTGCTACGACAAATGCAGCGCTAGGCTCTTTGGTTTACGCCCAGAGTAACTCCCGAATTTATGCTTGTGTTGATGCTACGACTAACGCAAATACTTGGGCGTACTGGAATAATGATGGACAATCAGGGGTGATTCAAAGACCTTATCCAGGGGGAACTTTAACGAATGATGTCGGGGCTGGCACTGCTCCAAATAAAGTGATAGCGGACACAGATATCCTTTGGGCAATCGGAACTAATTTAGGTACTACGGGATTCACAAACCCGATTGATGGTACTCGAATTGTTCAGACGAATAGCGGATTGCTTGGCGGTGGTTATGCCAGCCCTGTTGTCTTGGCAGATCGATCATTAAGTGCTTCTGCATCAGGACAGTATGCAGCAAGTAGTGTTGCGAATTCTTGGTTTTGTTTTGACTTTGGGACATCATTGACAATATTTGTGGATAAGATCGCAATCCAGCAGCGTGGGGATTTGGCTGGAAATTATCACAGAACACTTGCTATCCAGTATTCAAGCAATGGAACAACATTTACTACAGCAACCACTTTTACAGCAACAAACGCGCAAGGTGATTGGTCTTTGTTTGATGTGACTGGATTTATCTCATCAAGATATTTAAGAATAATGCACACATCATTAGATAATTTAAATCAACCAAGCTTTCTTGCGGCTGAACTTTTACTATGGGGCGCTATCACAAATGTCTAATTTTATCTGGCAAAAAGACGATATTGTAACCGACTCAGACCCGCATGACTCAAGCTATACAGCATGGTCAACGACGCCCGAAATCGCAAAAAGATTACTTCAAGGTGAGCGTCCTGAATCTTGGAATATGTTACTGCTACCAGACCGTCCTAAGTTTCACAAAATGGCAAGCGGGTCAGAACTATGGGCACACATTTCAACATACACACCTGGACTTGCAAGCCTACTCTATACGGCTTTGACTACTTCTACAGCCTTTGATAACACCACTGTAATGTCGGATATCAAAAACATGATGCGAGGGATTGTAGCGCAGTTAGGGTCTGACCATGCATTACATTCAACACCGTCAAGTGTGATTATCAACGACCCGACTGACCCTGAAGGTTTACCAATCCCTGATGCAACGATGGCAGATCACTTGGATCAAATGTTGTCTGAGTGCTGGTTTGGGTTTAGTTATGCAGACCTGATGACTCCTTAGTTTTACCGTTAAATTAATAAAACCCCATTAGGATTAACCCTAATGGGGTTTTTGGGTTATTAAGGTACTAAGATGCTTTTTAAAAACACAATTGTAGTACCTAGTGAATGATGTTCAAAAGTTAAAATACCCTTTTTAGCTAAAGTTTTTAGCATTTTAGTATTTTCTCTTTCACCATCTAATTCAACACCTTCAGGAATTACTTGAGATTCACAAGATAAACTGCAACGTTTTAAAAACTCTTTTTGAGTCTTAGTGTACTTAATCATTAGTTTTCACCTGATACTTTTAAGTTGTATGTGCTACAACTACACGGGATTCTTGCGAATGTGCAAGTTCAAATCGATATGCGTGTTTTATTGCTAGTCGTAGTTCAGTATCATAATCATCACCATGTAAATTGTATTCATCCTCAATTTTCAAAAGGTTAAAACACTCTTCATCATCGTTAGCAATAACAACACACAATCCTCCATATTCTGAACTTGGAAACGAAACCCAATAATCTACGGTATATAGCGTTGATTTCATTATTATGAATCCTCACAGTAGTAGTTCACTAAAGCATCCCCAACATAGTCAGGAATGCTATTCCAATAATGTCCGTTATAATTTTCTACCGACCAAAAGTATTGACCATCTTCATTCTTTAATGTAAGTTCACCATAATAATTACCGGGTTCAAAACCTAATTCATTGTCCTTGATGTACGCTACACACTCTTCATGTGACATCATTTGCACTATCCCTCTAAAATGTTTCAACACATTTAACCTTATAACACTATTCAATGTTCTGTCAAGCATTTGTCATGGTAAAATAAATAAGTATTCATTATGGGACACACAATGCCACTATTAAATGACATTCAAATCCGAGAGCGT
>JBIPMB010000342.1:0-3391 GCA_044369355.1 Gammaproteobacteria bacterium
CGGAGTGGTTTTTGCCGATTATACTGTGCGCTCAGTAGGGCACGTCTTCGGCCGGCGCGTCTTTCAAAATGGTCTTCGTCTCGGTGGCTTCGCTCGGCCCCTCAACTCGGTTGTCCCGAGCCCCGCCGAGCAAGTTCAGATCGCGCACGTTGACCGTCACGGCGCAGCCCGCCGTCCCGTCGCGCTTGGTAAACATCCGCACCCCCGGCTCGCCCTCGATATAGACTTGCTTGCCCTTGATGAGCCACCCGGCGCACTTCTCGGCCCGCTCGCCCCACCAGGCGCAGTCATACCACGCCGTCTCTTGCTTCGCCCCATAGCCCACGGCCACGGCCAGCGAGAAATTTACGACCGGCTTCGGCCCATTGACGGTCGAAACCTGCTTGAAAGAGGCCGCTTGGCCCAAATGCCCGATCAGTTGGATTTTTTGCATAGAAAAATAGACCTTAGCTTTGCGCGTTCGGAGCCCGCCGTCGCCCGCTCATGGCGGCACTTCACATCCGAGACCGTTTGCCGGCTACACCCCAGCCGCTCCGAGATCTGCTTTGCCGAGAGCCCTTGATCGAGCAGCTCTTGCACCCTCGGCCGCCACTTTGGCCGCTTCTGGCGCGCGGGCTTTTCTCCATTGGAGGGAAAGCCCATGCCGTTGCGGGTGTGCTGGTTTTTTATGTCGACGAAGCCGATGCGCTCAAAACGGGCGTGCGCGACTTCATACCACTTCATGAGTTCGGAGATTTCACCGGCCATTTGTTTCGATAGGTTGAGTGTTCACTGTGCCAAAATTTTCGCGGCGGGCGCGGATCTGCTCGGCCAGCGCATTTTTGGGCCGCCGGGCAAACACGCGCCGCCAATGCTCGCCGGTGATCGTCTCAAAGACGGCCGGCCGCGCCCACGCCACGGCTGCGTCGATCTGCCGTTGTCTCTCGGCGTGCGTCTTCATGTTTCAAAATCCTTCTTCCAAGCCCACGTCTTGCGAACCGCTGTCAACCGGCTGGCCTCGCTTTGAAGTTGCCGCACGCGAGCGCCCCGCCGGCCGAGCACACTGGCCGCCTCGCGGAAAGTGAGCCCCCGCTCACGAGCGACACGGGCGATACGCTGTTCAACGCGGGCGTTCATAACTCTATCACCCCACTGGAGCAGACTGGAGCAGCCGAATAAGCCGCGACAAACCCGCAGCAGCTAAAAGCAAACACCCACAAACCGCGCCCCGCCCACCCCTTTCCGCGCCGGTTCGATTCCGGCCCGCGCCTCCACTCTGTAATTCGACAGAGTGGAGCAGAATTGGAGCAGTTTGAGGCGTTGACGCCGGGGGCGGACGTGGCCGGACTCGCTTTGTGAAATACGCTTCCGTCTATCCGCGCGAGGGCTCGCCGCGGTTCAGAATCTCCTATTTCTGCGTCCGCCGGCAGAAGCGGGTCCATGAAACTTCTCCCTTCCTCGTCACGGATCCGCAGGGGCGCAGGAAGGCGCTGGCGCTGGCTTTCCAAAAGTCGAAGGCGGCTTCGGCGGATCTCTCGCTCGGCGGCGCCGAGCGGTGGGAGCGTTGGGTCGAGGTTTTTCTCTTGGAGCGTTACAAGAACGCCGAGAAGACCAGCGCCCGCATGATCGGCGCCTGGCACCAGTGGCAGGCGTTTCTTCACGCTCAAGGCATCCGCACGCCGCGGGGCCTCGACTACAACTCCGTCCTCGGCTTTGTGGCTTGGCGCCGCGCCCAAATAAAACCCTCGAGCCACAAGGCGGTGAGCAAAAACACGGCGCTCTGCGATGTGCGCGTCATGAGTGTGATCATGCGCGAGGCCATGCGGAGAGGGTTTGCCGAGACAAATCATTGCGAGAAATTGGGCATCCAAAAAGACCCGGCGAAGCAGAAGCCGGAAATGACGGAGGCCGAGATTGAGCTCATCCGCGCGGCGCTGGTGAAGCAGCCGTCGTGGATGCAGACGTGTTTCGAGATCGCGCTCCACCAGGGCTGCCGGCTCACGGAGACCAGCGTGCCGCTTTCCGCGATCGATGCCGACTGCCGCACGATCACGTTTGCCGCCAAAGGGCGGAAGGGCGTGAAACACGTTTTCACGACCCAGCTCCATCCGGCGCTGGTGCCGCTGATCCAGCGGCTACGGCGCGAGGGCGCGACGGTGACGTGCGAGTTGCCGCAGATGGCGGCGAAGGAGTGGCACTTCTTTTTCAAAGGATTAAACTTGGGGCATCTGTGTTTTCACTGCACGCGGGTCACCGTGATCACGCGCATGGCGCGGGCAGGCGTGCCGATCTCGCAGGCGATGGCGTTTGTGGGGCACGCCTCCGAGACGATCCATCGGGTGTATCAACGCCTGGCGACGACGGATCTGGCGCGGGCCGTCGCCGCCTTGGACTATTCCCCAGCCAGTGGGACGAAACAAACTCGGGGTGGGCGTTAAGCCAGGTCTTGATTGAATCGATGGTGGCGTAGCCGCCGCGAAACGGGTTGTCGCCGGCGGCGTTGGCTGCGAGCTTGAGAGCGGAGATGTGCCAACGGGATTTCCAGCCAAAGATCTTGGTGAGCTCGGTGGCGTTGAGCTGGAGCGTGGACGGGGCGAGCGCCAGCCGGAGGGCCTCGAGTTCGTGGCTTTTCATCGTGCAGGTGGCAGCTTCTCGGAGGTGGCCAGCGCCGCGGCTAAAGTGGCGTGATGAGCGTGGACGCGGTTGAGAGTCGCCATGATGCGCCGGCGGTGAGCCGGGGGGTCGTTGCGAAGGCACTCCCGGATCAGGTCGCGCTCGGCCAGCAGCTCGGCATCGACGGCGAGGGCGGCGGCGAGGGCGCCGGCTTGCAGGCCGACCGCGGCGCGCAGCCATTGGACGAGCAGCGTGGCGCTTTGGCGCACTTGGGGAAAGGCGGCTTGCAGCCGCTCCGACAATCCGAGGCTGAGAGCCAGCGGGTGGCGCGGGGCCGGCGCGTGAGGATTGGTTTTTGTGTTCATCGTGCTTTTTTTTAGGTGATGATGCTCCACCGCATCGGGGAGACATCGATCAGCCCGATAATCTCAGCCTGGCGGCGGGCGAGGATCAGCGCCATCGTGACGCCGAGAGCCCACACGGTGAGGGTGATGGGCCGCGGCGGCTGGCCGGCGAGGGCGCGGGCCGTGAAGGCGATGGCGTAGGGCTTCATCTCGGATAACGGTTCGATGCGCGGCGGGTGAATGGCGACGGAGCTGATCGGGGAGAGGTCGGAGCGGGTCATGGGATTTTCGATTTTGGATTCTGGATTTTTGATTAAGCGAGAAGGGGAGCGGCTTGGCGTTTGCGGGCGACGGTGAGCAGGCGGATGGCCGAGGCGCGGCGGTCTTCCCATGAGGCGGTGGGGTCTTCCATGCGGCGCCGATCAAAGCTGCCGGCCAGCGATTGCTCACACTCC
>JBIPMB010000334.1:0-3380 GCA_044369355.1 Gammaproteobacteria bacterium
TGCAGGGGCATCTTTAACCAGCTTGATAATTGCAAGTTGGTTTTCAACTGTTTGCTTATTCATGATTGTTAATTCATTAGTAACTCGACTGCAATTGTACTACATTTCTCTAAAAAAAACAACAATAGCTTGTAATTAATTCTGTGAAATATTAACACAAAAATTAAATATTTATCTCTATAACTATATATATTTTCTGTTAATAATGGTAAGATTATATAAGTTGAGTTTATAAGTAAAAGAATGAAAGTTTTAGCTAATGAATTACGATATCTGATGGACGCAATTAATTTTGAACTAACAGATACCGTAAACTTGATGGCGACACCATACGCCATTAAGTTCACATGGCAAGAGGACGAAACCCAAATGGCTTATTCTTTGCGGAAAAAGTCGGGAATCATCCCCACCACTTCAACCCATAAAGTCTACGAGTTAGAAACTTACAGACTTTATGGTTTAGAAGAAATCATAAAAAGTCAGTCTATTCAATTCAATGAGGAAAGTGATTTCCTTATTGAATTTGATTTCAAGACGGGCAGAAAAAATAGTGTTGCGCTGTCGGTGGTGGACAGCGAAAACAATGGGGTAAAAGATATCCCGTTGAAAGAGGTGTTTGATTCATTCAAACTACCTCGCTCAATAGTAGATGCAGAGTTTTACTCTGCATCTTGGCAGACGCGATCGCACCTGCGATTAGCAAAATACATTGCCGAAAACAGCATAAATCCAGTTTTTCTGGAGTTTGTTGATGGTAATGATTGCGATCGCCTCAAAATATCTAGCTTTTCCGACGAAATTTTCTTAGGAAGTGTCTGTGCCGATTGTGCTAATGGGAGTAAATTCCCATTGATACGGAGTGTTATCTCTGTTGACACTTCAACAGTCGGAAAAATGTTGTCCTTCAAAGACTTTTCCTACCCTAAGTGGGCGGAATATGTCGAAGGAAACTTATCTCTCCTACTGGGGGACTGGGGAGATAGTATTACTGCCCCCTATGAATTTTCAGATATCGATTTTAAAAAATATTCCCAACATCTGTTCGGTAACAAAGCCGACGGTTGGGTGAAAGTCGATAAAAATACTCTGCAAAAGCAATTAGAGGCTATCTGTAGCCCCGTTACTTTTACAGAGAAATCGGTACAGCTACCAATCAAGTCGATTTCTCAATCAGAGGGAGAAATCACGGTTGAAGCACTTGACCATAATCATCTGACAAAAATAGGATTATCTGAGTTTCAGGCAACTGTATGGCTTGACTCCTGGGAAATCCCTGACAAAAAAACAATTTACAGTAACATTATCCAACTGGAATTGGATGATGGTTACTTAACTATCATTGGAAACGATGACCAAAAGCGAAAAATAAAGCTGAAGGGATCAAACCCCGACGCATTCGGGAATTGGCAAGGTGATGGTAAAAAGTTAATCAAAATACTTTCTCTAATCAAGGAGTTTGATGACAGATTAGAGATTGTTATGGAGCATCCAAAGCTCCAAATTCAGACAACTTCGGGAGCAAGTATTTTGCTTCTGGGTTGTGATCTCGTAGGTATCAACGATATTTACGAGATTGGGAATGAAACAAGTCTCAATCGGCAAGAAAAACTAATCCAAATTCTCCCCGAAATCGAAGAAACGGGCTTAGAACTGGATGACGTATTTCTTCATAAAATGCTTCAGATTCGGAAGCTACAAGAAATAACCCAAAAGATTACTGTTTGGGTAGAAGCTCTTGAGATAGATCATGAAAATCTTGAGGAAATCTGTGATACGATTCGCGCATTACAAGCACTGTTTTATCTTCTCCCTGAAGATGATTGCATCCCTGTGTTAGACGAATGCTTTCAGGATGAGTATGGATCTTATCGGTACGGATTTATAGAGGAGGAATCTCTCGAAGAATTTATAGACAGAATAGAGGTGATAAAAAGAAACGCCTCTCATGGATTAGGTTGTGTAATACAGTATTGCTGTGAACTACCTAGTTTGATGCAATATCTGTTTTAGTTGAAAAGCGATCGCACATATTTATAAAGTGCGATCGCTTTTTTGTTGACTTGTGGGGTGTATTGGGGTACAATTTTAATTGTTGATTTACTAGGAATATTTATGTCTGACATCAAAGAAAAATTAACCCAAGAACAAATCGAATTGTTCGAGAAAGAAGACATTGATTATGATGACCTGGTTTTCATATCAGGCAAGAAAGTCCATGCCTTTACCTCCTTACCCTCTGCTTGGGCGAATGAATACGGGGAATTGGTATTTCTAAATGTATCTCATAAAGATCAAGCCAAGTTCATTTATTACATTGGAGCCGAACATGAAGCCAGTTTAAAACTTCACTACTTAAAAGTATCTATCTGGGAAAATATAAACGAAGATAGACTTGAAAGATTTATTAATTCGGCTGAATAAGAAAAAGCGATCGCATATATTATGAAGTGCGATCGCTTTTTTGTTTCTATTGCAATCTGGGGTAAGATGGGGTATAGTTCTTTTTACAATATTAACCGCAACAAATATGAAATCCAAACCAATTGTGTACACACCTGGCAATCTAATAAAAGTGCTTAACGGAACCAAACCACAAACCAGACGATTGAACGTAAAAGGGTATGTTGGAGTTGAGCAGTTATGGATTCAGGAACCCTATCGGTTGATAAAGATTGAGGATCGCTTATTCAGATGCGAATACGGTGGCAACCCATTAGATTGTCGCAACATTCAAATAACAGAGAAGGAGTACAAGAAATGGGAGCAACGGAAGCAACCGCTCCGAGCAAATTCCGCCCGATTTATGTACAAGTCCTTAGCGCGACATTTCGCTCACAGGATTGAGGTTCGTGTAGAGATATTGAATCGAATCTCCGACGAGGATTGTATAGCAGAAGGAATAGAACAGGTAGGGAATAAGTTTACAGACCACGATAACATTCTATGGGACACCCCAAGGGAAGCATTTAAAAGTTTATGGATATCAATTAACGATCCCTTGACTTGGGATATAGATACTTCTGTTGCAGTAATTGACATTAAGGAGTTGGTTGTCGATCCAGAATGGCGATCGCTAAATAAATGAGCTATCGTATTGCCAAGTCAAAAATAATCTAGGATTTATCATGGAAATGGCTTGGCTTGGTAGAGGAGATTCCAAAAAGATTTTACACCTGAAGATTGGCGGCAGATGGCTACCATATAATTCACCTCTTTGTCGTCAATTTTCTGTGTCTGATTATGAGTTTCCTCCGAACGGATCAAAAGGGTGGCGAACTTTTCAAATACTTCTAAATAAGGGATGGCATCTTCGTAATACCTCGGATGTATCCGATTTTTAGTATTAAAAGCGATCGCAAATTATTGAAAATGCGATCGCT
>JBIPMB010000280.1:0-3379 GCA_044369355.1 Gammaproteobacteria bacterium
GCCTCCCGCAGGATCGCGACAACATCGCCGTCTGCAACCTCGCCTCGCTCAACCTCGTGGCGCACATCGACGCCGAGGCTAAGGCCGTGGAATGGCAGAAGCTCGAGGAGTCCGTGCGCACCTCGATCCGCCACCTCGACAACCTCATCGACATCAACGACCTGCCGATCGAGGAGGCGCGCCGCTCCGACCGCGAGAACCGCGCGGTGGGCCTCGGCGTCATGGGCTTCGCCGACGCCGTCGAGAAGATGGGGTGGAGCTACGACGACCCGCGCACCTACGACTTTGCCGACCAGGTCTTCGAGTTCGTCTCCTACATGGCGATCGACGAGTCCGCGAACCTCGCCAAAGAGCGCGGCAGCTACCAGAACTTCCCGGGCTCCGGCTGGTCGCGCGGCATGGTGCCGGTCGACTCGCTCGAGCGCCTCGAGCGCGAGCGCGGCGTCGCCCTCACGGTAGAGAAGGGGAGCAAGCACAAGGGGCTCGACTGGGACGCGCTCCGCGCCAAGGTTAAGGAGGGCATGCGCAACGCCACGCTCCTCGCCGTTGCCCCGAACGCCAACATTGGCCTCGTGGCCGCAACCACGCCGGGCATCGACGCCCGCTTCGCGCAGGTCTTCTCGCGCAACAAGATTTCGGGCAAGTACCTCGACATCAACAACAACCTCGTCAACGACCTCAAGCGGCTCGGCATCTGGGAGAACGTGCGCGGCAAGATCATCGAGTCGCAGGGCGACATTTCCGGCATCGAGGAGATTCCGCAGGCGCTGCGCGACATCGAGGTGGCCGCCCGCGCCCAGAAGTGGATCGACCAGGCGCTCTCCCGCAACATGTACCTCGAGACCCGCGACATCGACGACGTCATGGCAATCTACGAGACCGCCTGGGAGAAGGGTCTCAAGACGACCTACTACCTGCACATGAAGCCGCGCCACACGGCCGAGCAGTCGACCGTGAAGGTCAACAAAGCTGCCGCCCTCGGCAAGACGGGCTTCGGCGCCATCAAGGCGCGCCTCGCGGCCGCAGACGCCGCCGAGGCTGCCGCCGCGGCCCCCGCCCCGAAGCCGGTCGAGAGCCCGATCTCGCCCGACTCGCTCTCGCGCCCGATTGCCGTTGAGGTGCCGGCCGCGCCCGCCACAGCCGAAGCCGCCGAGAAGCCCAAGTACCGCGTGCACAACCGCGCGGCGCAGAAGGGGCCGGATGGCGACCCGATGGAGGGTATGGTCTGCGATAGCTGTCAGTAGCCCTAAACTTTTAAAAAAGTTTACGGAATAGCACTTTCCGCAATGCTTCTCGATTTGATTATCGAGAAGCATACGGAGGGCGTTAGTAGCTAATTGCCGGTAACTCCTCCTGACTCCGGCCCAAGATACCGATGACCCAAATCGGACGCTCGGCGAAGACGGGGAAGTTCACCACGGTGAAGAAAGCCCGGCAGCACCCCGGCACTCACATAGTCGAGACAATCTAAAACGACCCCCCAAGGAGTCGTTAAGTGATTTCTTCAGAAGGCCACCGCTCACATGAAACTTTGCGGTGGCTTTTTGATTTTAACCCGTTCCTGTAAGAAAAAAGATAATGCGTCCACAAGATATTTTTAAATAAACCTTATTTTTAATATTGCGCTGCGAACTATTTTGTTGCAGTTCGCTGTGGATTTTTAGGCGGGGCGGGGGAGGAGTACACTTGGCAGCCCTGCCGGGGTTTAGAAAGTTAAGACCACCCCCATGCTCGTCGGTAAACCTTCCGCCAACGACTTCAACCTCTACCCGTCGCAGTACCCGTGGGCCCGCGACCTGTACAACCAGGCGGTGCGCAACACCTGGTTCCCGCACGAGATCACCCTCAAGGAAGACGTCGTCGACTTCGAGGCGATGACCGACGACGAGAAGCACGCCGTGAAGTACATCATGGCCTTCTTCAACCCCGCCGAGCTCATCGTGAACCGCTCGATCGCGCTGGGCGTCTACCCGTACCTCAAGTCCGCCGAATGCCACCTCTTCCTCGCGCGCTGGATGTTCGAGGAGGCCAACCACTGCGTCTCGTTCGAGTACGTGCTCGAGACCTTCCCGTTCGAGCGCGACGACATCTACTCCATTCACCTCGGCAACGACGCCATGCAGGCGAAGGAGAACTTCGTGAAGAAGTACATGATGCGCATGACCGAGGAGACGCTCGACGTCTCGACCCCGGAAGGGAAGAAGGACTTCGTTCGTAACCTAGTCGCCACCAACATCGTCATGGAGGGCGTGTGGTTCTACTCGGGCTTCATGGTGGTGCTCTCGTTCCGCCAGCGCAACAAGCTGCGCAACTTCGGCTCGATGGTCAGCTGGGTCGTGCGCGACGAATCGCTGCACCTCAAGTTCGGCATCAACCTCATCATGGGAATCCTCGAGGAGAACCCGGACATCGTGACCGAAGAGTTCGCCCGCGAGATTCGCGACCTCATCATCCAGGGCGTCGAGCTCGAGGTGGCTTACAACAAGGAGCTCTTCCCGAACGGCATCCTCGGCCTCAACGCCGACTACGTGAACCAGTACGTGCAGTACGTGGCGGACCGCCGCCTGGAGGAGCTCGGTTTCGAGCCGCACTACAAGGTTTCGAACCCGGCCAAGTGGATGGCGACCGGCCTCGACGTGCTCGAGCTGGTGAACTTCTTCGAGGCGCAGAACACCAACTACGAGGTGAACGCGAACGCCTCCGGGGATAAAAAGTAGCGCTTTGTTCGAGCGGCTGCCGAATGCCGGCTGCGCCGAACTCTGCTCGCCCTCGGAGTACATGCGTACACCGTCGGTCGGTCAGAGATTCGGCTCGCTCGGCCTCGGCGAGCCGAGGTGACGCGCCTCTGCGCAGAGATTCTCAAAGATGAATCGAATCAAAAGAAGAATCTGGAAGGCTGTCGCGATGCTCGCGGCGGCCTTCGCCATTTGGCTCGTTGGCGGCGAGGGTTTTCGCGGCGCCGTTCGCGCGGCGTTTCCAGCGGCGCCATCGCTCTCGGCGCGCTCGCCCGAACCTGCCGCGCCCGCGGCTCCCGGCGATCCTAAGGATGCGTCGCCCGAGGCTGTCGGAGCCGAAGGTCCGTGCGATCTTGTCCGCGTGATTGACGGCGACACCGTTCGCGTTCGCTGCGGCGACGGCTCCGAGGAGCCGGTGCGCCTGGTCGGGGTAGACGCGCCCGAGGTGGCGCGCCAGGGCAAACCCGCCGACTGCGGCGCGGCGTCGTCCACCGAGGCTCTCGCGGCGGCCCTCGCGGACGCCCCGGCTTACCTGTACAGAGACCCCGACCAGGGAGACCGCGACCGCTACGGGCGGCTCCTGCGCTTTCTGGCTACTTCCTCGACGCCCTTTGCCTCGGCTGTTCCGTGGGAGGGGAGCGTCA
>JBIPMB010000058.1:0-11927 GCA_044369355.1 Gammaproteobacteria bacterium
ATAGGCCTATTAGAAGTACTTTGATTGTTAAAATCACTAAAACCATCGTTTGCAACGGCGGTGGCTGCAGGCAATAAACCCGCGCGCGCGATAGGCACACCTTCCATGGTTGCTTCTGCGTTTGCTTTAGCCGCTAAAAAAACGGGGTTATAATAAAATGCATCTTGATAGACCTGCATTAGATCCGCCGCTTTTGCTAAAGCCAATGAACTTACACCCAATAGGCCAAAGGTTATACCTATGCGTATTATTTTTTTCATGTCAACTCTCTTCAAAACACAAATTTATTGATTGATGCAACATCTTCCAAGAGCGGTAACACCGTCTCAAATAATTTTTGCTGCTGCCATTCGCTATCACCCACACGAGTAATCAAAAAGGCCGTTTGGCAAGGTGCAGATCCCACCACCGCAAACAGGCGCCCGCCTAATTTCAATTGCGTTAAAAAATTCCCCTCTAAAACCAACATTGACCCGGTCAGTACAATGACATCATAAGGTTTATGCAGAGGCCAACCACCAGCAGCATTGCCTGTTTCTAGGCTCACATTGTCTATGTTAAATTGAGCTAGTTTCTTCGCCGTATTGTGGCTAAATTCGCTGTATTTATCGACACTATAAACATAATGACTCAGCTTGGCCAATAAAGCGGTTAAATAACCACTGCCTGTACCGACTTCTAAAACAGTGTCTTTTTTAGACAGGCTTAGATTTTGCAGTATTTGTCCTTCCAGCAACGGTGACAACATCATTTGATGATGCCCTATAGGCAGCTCGGTATCGCTGTACGCCACGGCTTGATATTGTAGCGGGACGAAAGCCGTTCTAGGAATATCCGCAAATAACGCCAATATAGCTTCCGATTCTACCCCATTGGGGCGAATTTGTTGGCTGATCATATTGGCTTTTGCCTGAGATTCGTTTGTTTTTTGAACTAGTGCACTCATTTAAGGCCCTTAATATGGTATAAGCCTAAGAGTAAGGGGTTTGGGCTATAAGTGCAAGAGGGGTAATTCCTAGATCCGCTTCACTTTCACCACGAAAGACATCTCTTCTTTACCGCCGCCTTCGTAAATCGTGCCCGCTGTGGGTGTTGCATCACGGTAATTACGGCCACAAGCCACTTGTATGTGATCGGTGGTAGCTAAAACACCGTTGGTGGGATCATATCCTAACCAACCTATACGGGGTAAAAACACTTCTGCCCAAGCATGCGAGGCATCGGATTGTATGGTATTTTCATAGTCTGCGCCGGTATAAATATAACCCGTACGATACCGTGCTGGAATATTGAGTAATTGCGCCAAACAAATAAAAAGATTAGCAAAATCTTGGCAAACCCCACTACGCTTTTGAAACACATCATAAGGTGTAGTTTCAAGGCAGGTAACTCCGGAAATATAAGTATAATCATGATAAATGGCTTGATTGATATCGTGTAACACCGACAATAAATTATAATCTGATCGTTTAACAAAACTCATGGCATAATCCGACAGCGAACGTAGATTACTTTCGGGTAATTCCATAGGTAATAGATATGGCATCATCATTTGTCGCTGCCACGGCATCCAAATTAAAGGAATATTTTGATTCAGCTCATCGGGTATAGACAGATAAAGATGCGGATACACTTTAACTACCGATTCAGCGCGTACTTCTAAAACAGTATAAGGTCTCTTGATATTAGTATAATAAACAATATTACCAAACACATCTTCATTTTCGGATAAAGTCACTGGCGGTTTAATGGATACTTTATGTGAAACCAGTCTTTGATAGAGATAATCTCTAGGTTTCATACGAAATACATGTCGGCTTTCTGTCACAGGATTATCATAACGATAGGTGGTTTGATGCAGAATGCGGTAAGTCTGTGGTTTTGGTTTCTTCTTAGGCATAGAAGTCGTTTTTGCAACTGTTTTACCCGTTAAAATGGTTTCTTGTGCTAGGCTCTGCGCTTCACTGTCCCACGTCACCCAACCGCGACGTACTATCAACATTTCTCCAGGTGCCATTTGAATCCATTTGTCGTCCGTTAAAGCTTCATTGGCAAAAACCACCATAGTCACTTCTTGTTCCTCATCGCCATTTAAGTCAATGATCACATCGGATGATTCTAACATATTTTGTTGATACGGTGGCACACGCCTGCACCAATAGATAGGATTAAAACCCTCTTTGTCCTGATAAACAACTAAATATTTACCATCGCTTAACATAAAATTAGCCGTGCCGTATTCGTTGAATTTCAAAAACCAATCATGTAATTTCTGCTTATCTAAATCACCTAAGCTTCTTACTTGTTCGTGGTAAACCTTCTGCATCAACCAACAAAATACGTGTTCCGAATCGGTAGTCCCTATGGGTTCAAACAACGGATCATTGCTTAAGTAAAAAGCGTCCCTGTAATTTTCCAAATTACCATTATGCAACATAATCCAGTCGGAACCCGCATAACTGCGGCTAAAAGGTTGAATGTTTTTTTGTATTATATTTTTAGCCGCACCGCGTATGTGGCAAATAAAGAGCGTAGAATTAAAGCGTTGCCATTCGGCCATTGCTTTAATGATTCCCGCTTCGCGCGCGGAAGTCGCATCTTTGATGATAGTAGCGGCGTCTTCATTGCCCGGATACCAACCATAACCCCAACCATAGAGATATTCTCTTTGCGATCTATCTAGCTTATAGGGCTTAATTCTAATCGACGGAGATACCGCACAATCAAATGAAAACCCTAGAATGTGTGTCATTGCTGCCCTCCACCCATCGTTTCTTCGATGGCGCCTATGTTTCTTTGTGGTTCAAAGAATTCTGCAGCCAATGTCTCGCAAACCGCATCGGTATTTTCTAAAATATCATTTAATAAAAGTGGAATTAAATCAAAAGCAAAGATTTCCTCGGTGCCCATTTCATGTTTATAAACTAAAAAGGTCGTACCGTTATTGCGAAAAATATTGTCAGCTAAATGGCGATAATGTTTGAAATCTTCTAGGGTGTTTTTATCTAACAGTTCTAATAATTTACGAAATACGGGTTGTGGACGGCCGTTTTCAAGAAACATCTCATCATATCGTCCCGGTAAGGATCTATAATCTTTAAATAAACCAGTTAAGGGGTTATTCACTTTTTGCTATCCTTATTGCACTCACAACCACACACCATTCGCCCTTGCTACTAGGCATTACTAGAAACAGCCTAGTACAAACAATCAGGAAAGTCCAATTCCATTGAATTAACTTGTGGTAACTACTCGCGCCTTGTAGTAAGAAAAACGTATATTGGTTAGATTAGAGTATATCTTCGCCTTCCGCTTCCTAAGAGTAGTTACAACTTGTTTTTCTTTAAAAATAGGCTAAATTTAGCGTAGGGACAGGCCCCGTGCCTGCCCTAGTTGGGCAACCACGGGGGGCATGCCTCTACCATCTTGCGGTAAAGTTTACGAACAACTGCCGATCAACGAACGAGATGCGGCGATCCGTTTTCAAAAAACGTTTAGCCGTGATATAGTTACTCGTGAGCACGTTGACAGTCCACAACACTTTGTAAATGAAGAATATCCTTATACTTTGGACTTGCGACGACCGTTTTGATATTAATGAGGAATACTTTTCTTGCGTAACCATTCATCCAAACTTGAATTCAATCACAATGATGTGATCATTGAACAAGAAAAATTTGTTTATCATGGCTTTTTTCGTCTCAAGGAATATCGCTTACGTCATCGGCTCTTTGCTGGAGGTTGGAGCGAAACCATCACACGTGAAGTCTTTGTGCGTGGCGATGCGGTTGGTGTATTATTGTACGATCCTAAGCGACAAGCGGTGGTCATGGTAGAGCAGTTTCGTACCGGAGCAATCAAAGATGCCCACTCCGCCTGGCTAATTGAAATTGTCGCAGGTGGCATTCCTGAAGGTGAAGAACCCGCAGCTATTGCTATCAAAGAAGTATTCGAAGAAACCGGCTTAGAAGTCAGCAAGGTGCAACCTATGGTTTCTTATTATGCAAGTCCAGGAGGCAATGCTGAAAAATTTCATTTGTTTTATGCTATAATCGACGCCAGTCTCGCGGGAGGCATTTATGGCTTAAAAGATGAACATGAAGACATACGCGTTTGTGTCTTTAGCCTAGAGGAATGCATGCAAGCCGTGGCTGCAGGCAGCGTGAGCAATGCAATGACTTTAATCGCTTTGCAATGGTTACAATTACACTATCAACAATTATAGATCATATTATACAATGGCTGATTCAACTTACAATGCGGCGTCGATAGACGTCTTAACGGGTTTAGAACCGGTGCGTTTGCGCCCCGGTATGTACACGGATACTCGCAATCCCAATCACTTGGCGCATGAAGTCATAGACAATGCTGTCGATGAAGCGATGGCACATCACGCTACGCGCATCGATGTGGTTTTATTTGCCGATGGCTCTTTACAAGTTAGCGATGATGGTCGCGGTATGCCGGTCGACATACATCCCGAAGAAAAAATCACCGGTGTGGAACTCATCATGACGCGTTTACATGCGGGCGGCAAATTTTCCGATAAAAATTATCAATTTGCGGGTGGCCTACATGGTGTAGGTGTTTCCGTAGTCAATGCTTTGTCCGAACGAGTCGATGTTACTATAAAACGCGACGGCGAAGTGTATTTTATTCAATTCGCCAAAGGTGAACGTACCAAAGCCCTAAAACGTATAGGCACAGCTCCTAAGAAAGAAACCGGCACGATGCTGCGCTTTTGGCCGGAAAAATCTTATTTCGACTCACCTAAATTTGTGGTTTCCAAATTAAAACACGTCTTAAAAGCCAAAGCCGTATTGTGTTCTGGTTTACATCTGAGCTTTAAAGATGACAGCACGGGTGAATTTCTAGAGTGGTACTATGAAGATGGTTTACGCTCTTATCTACAAGATTATTTTCTAGACGATGCATTATTGCCAGCGGGCGGATTTATAGGTCAATTTAGCGCTAAAGTTGAAATGTGTGAATGGGCCTTGGCCTGGGTTCCAGAAAGCGATAAGGAAAGTCTACAAGAAAGTTATGTTAATTTAATCCCCACTATACAAGGCGGCACACACGTCAATGGTTTGCGTACCGGTTTACTAGAAGCCGTGCGCGAGTTTTGCGAGTTTCGTAATTTATTGGCACGCGGTGTTAAATTAACAGCAGAAGATGTATGGGAAAACTGTCATTATATTTTATCGGTGAAAATGCAAGACCCCCAATTTGCAGGCCAAACCAAAGAACGCTTGTCGTCACGACAATCAGCTTCTTTTGTCAGCGGTGTAGTTAAGGATGCTTTAGGTTTGTGGATGAATCAACACACCGAAGAAGCGACTCTGATTGCCGAATTGGCTATAGATGCGGCGCAAAAGCGTTTACGCAAAGCACAAAAAGTCGAACGTAAGAAAATCACCAGCGGCCCTGCTTTGCCTGGAAAATTAGCGGATTGTACTTCTCAAGATATTAAACGCACCGAGTTATTTTTAGTAGAAGGCGATTCTGCAGGCGGCTCCGCCAAACAGGCACGCGACAAAAACTTCCAAGCGATTATGCCTTTACGTGGTAAGATCTTGAATACTTGGGAAGTAGATTCAGGACAAGTGTTGGCCTCACAAGAAGTACACGACATTGCCGTTGCTGTGGGTATAGATCCAGGCAATCCGGATCTATCAGGCTTGCGTTATGGCAAGATCTGCATACTCGCCGACGCCGACTCCGATGGCTTGCATATCGCCACTTTATTGTGTGCCTTATTTTTAAAACATTTTCCTGCCTTAGTAAAAGCGGGTCATATTTATGTGGCCATGCCGCCTTTATATCGTATAGACATAGGCAAAACGGTGTATTACGCTTTAGATGATGCCGAAAAACAAGGCGTTTTAGATCGCATTAATGCCGAAAATATCAGAGGCAAAATCAATGTACAACGCTTTAAAGGCTTGGGTGAAATGAATCCTATACAACTGCGCGAAACCACCATGGCGACGGAAACACGACGCTTAGTACAATTAACCATAGCAGATAGCGATGATACTCATCAAATCATGGATATGTTATTAGGTAAAAAACGTGCTTCCGATCGTAAAAAATGGTTAGAAGACAAAGGCGATTTAGCGGGAGATGCAGCATAACATGACAGATAATACTACTATCGATTATGAAGGTATAGAAACCAAACCTTTAAAAGTATTTACCGAACAAGCTTATTTAGATTATTCCATGTATGTGATCATGGACCGCGCATTGCCACATGTGAGCGATGGTTTAAAGCCGGTGCAACGGCGTATAGTCTATGCCATGTCGGAACTAGGCTTAAAAGCGACGGCAAAATATAAAAAATCGGCGCGTACCGTCGGTGACGTTTTAGGTAAATTTCACCCGCACGGCGATGGCGCTTGCTACGAAGCCATGGTATTAATGGCTCAACCTTTTTCTTATCGTTATCCTTTAGTCGATGGCCAAGGCAATTGGGGTTCTCCAGACGATCCCAAATCATTCGCCGCCATGCGTTATACTGAATCCAGATTATCGCCTTATGCCAATGCACTGTTGGAAGAATTGAGTCTAGCTACTGTAGATTGGATCCCCAACTTTGATGGTACTTTAGACGAACCACGTTTTTTACCGGCACGCTTACCCAATATATTGTTAAACGGCGGCATGGGTATCGCCGTGGGTATGGCAACGGACATTCCTTCGCATAATTTAAATGAAGTGGTTGATGCCTGCGTGCATCTGCTCGATAATCCTAAGGCCAGCCTCAACGATTTATGTCAATTCGTGAAAGCGCCCGATTATCCTACCGAAGCAGAAATCATCACGCCACAACAAGATATTTTGGACATGTATAAAAGCGGTAATGGTTCGGTTAAAATGCGCGCTGTCTATACCGTCGAGAACGGCGATATCGTCATTACAGCTTTGCCGCATCAAGTTTCTGGCGCTAAAGTATTAGAACAAATTGCCGATCAAATGCGGCAGAAAAAATTACCGATGATAGCCGATCTGCGCGATGAATCCGATCACGAAAATCCAATACGTTTGGTCATAGAACCGCGTTCTAATCGCATAGACATAGAACCCTTGATGGATCATTTGTTTAGCACTACCGAATTACAAAGAAGCTATCGTATTAATTTTAATATGATCGGCATAGATGGCAAACCACAGGTTAAAAATTTATTAAGGATCCTAAGCGAATGGCTTAGTTTTCGTAGAAGCACAGTCACACGTCGTTTACAGGATGCCTTAGACACCATCATTGCGCGGTTACATATTTTAGACGGCTTACTCGTTGCTTATTTAAACATAGACGAAGTCATCGCCATTATACGTCACGAAGACGATCCCAAAGCAGAATTAATGCGTCGTTTTGGTTTGAGCGAAATACAAGCCAATGCCATTTTAGATTTAAAATTACGTCATTTGGCAAAATTAGAAGAATTTAAAATTACAGGCGAACAAAAGGAATTGGCAGCCGAGAAAAAACGCATCGAAGCTATTTTAGCTTCGCCTAAAAAGCTAGATGCCTTAATTAAAGAAGAATTATTAGCCGATAAAGAAAAGTATGGCGATAAACGCCGCTCGCCTCTGGTGTTCCGTCAGGAAGCAGTCGCCTTAAAACAAGAAGAACTCATTACCAGCGAACCCGTTACCGTTATCTTGTCTGAAAAAGGCTGGTGCAGACAAGCCAAAGGACATGAATTCGATGTGGCTGGTTTAAGTTATAAAGCAGGCGATGCTTTTAAAGCGAGCGTTTTAGGTCGCAGTACGGAAAATGTTTTATTCTTAGATTCTACAGGGCGTTCTTATGCCTTAGCGGCACATACGCTGCCCTCGGCACGCGGTCAGGGTGAACCTTTAAGCGGTAAACTGAATCCTCCTAGCGGCGCTCAATTTGTAGGCTTGTTAATGGGCAATAGCGATGTGCATTGTTTGGTGGCGTCTAGTGCCGGTTATGGTTTTGTCACCACCCTATCCGAATTGCACACTAAAAATCGCGCCGGTAAGGCTTTATTGAAAGTGCCTGAACATGGTGAGGCCTTGACACCACGGTTGATTCAAGATTTTAATAAAGATCAGATCATCGTTGTTACTTTAGAAGGCTACTTACTGATGTTCCCTGTGAATACTTTACCGCAGTTGCCTAAAGGTAAAGGTAATAAGATGATCAACATTCCTAAGAGCCGTTTTGTCAAAGGCGAAGAAAAGGTCATAGACATCGCCATATTAAGCAGCAAAGACAGTTTGAAGATTTATTCAGGCAAACGCAATATCGTACTCAAGAAGGATGATTTAAAGCATTATCTAAGTGAACGTGCTAAACGCGGCAGTAAATTGCCACGTGGATTTCAAAAGGTGGATAAGATAGAAGTTTTGGCCACAGAATAAAGTTAGGAATGATTAAGAAGTTCTAATAAATTCGTTGCTGCGATCAATAATCCTTCTAAAAGAGCAGGTTCTATTTCAATCTTCATATAAAAGCGCTTTTTCACTTTTGGTTCCCAACAAACACAAATGTCAATAAACCCGCTTGTACAAGCTTTTCTAACTCACGTTGCACCACGCCATGCCCCATCTGAGTTAAGCGAATAATTTCATTGGTATAGAAATTTCTTTGCGGTTGTCCAACCAACAAGCCCAGCACTCGTTGCCGCACTTTGGAAAATAAGATGTTTGTCGCTTGAATATGATTTTGTGTCATAAAGGGTATGATAGTACCCTTTATGAGTATTGTTAACATACCCTAATAGGGTATTATCGTACCCTATTAGGGTAAAGTATTCAGTTGTTATTTCCGCCTGACGCAATCACGACTACTCGGCTCATTGAGCTAGAAATATGTTTATGGATGTATAAGAAATGCTCTATTTTTTTGAAAAGGCCCTGAGTACTTAAAGTTGTCTTACTCAATATACAACTTCGCCAACAGCGCTATATTTTCTACAATAATTTCCGCGTTAAAGATAAGCGCATCAAAATATAAAACAGGCTGTAATACTAACATCTCTTTACTATCCACGCGTAAATGTTGTATGGCGTCTAAAGAAGGTAGTTTAAATGATTTAGTTTTTTCCGGAGTACTCTCAGCCATTGCATCCAACGCCGTCAACACTTCCTCATGAAATGTTTTTAACAACAAATTCATTCTATCAGACAATTTCGCACTACGCAGTTTATCCTGTGCTAAATGCATAAAGTTAATGGCGCGTAATATTTGTCGCTCACAAAATAGAGAATGTGTAAAATGCTCCACATTAAAAGCACCGCCAAAAGGTTCTCGTCCCGATTGTTTAGCCAATTGCCGTTGTTTTAGCAATAATTTGACGATCTCTTCATCTAAGTCATGGTGATCCACCGTTTGCACTTCGGCTAGACCCATGACTAACGTTTTATTGTAAAATTCTCTTAATTGCGTTAAGGTTTCTGTTTGGTTTTTGCGTAACTGTTTCTTGGCAGGTATAGGAAAAACAAATTGCGACACCACCGAGGCAATAATAATGCCGATGCTGATTTCTAAAAATCGTGCCGTTGCAAAATTTAAAGAAGAGTCTTTTTTTCCTAGTAAAATAATCGCTAAAGTCACACAACCCATGGTACCAAAATAGCTTAAAGACTCTTTACTAGAAGTAGCGATATAACTAAACACAAAACTGGAGATGACCAAGGCCAAGAATACACTGGGGTCAGAAGAATGAAAGAGTTCTATAATAACAATTGCAATACCGCAACCGCACAGCGTTCCTAAAAAACGCAAATAAGCCTTTTGCAATGCGCCACCTACATAAATTTGCGCACACATAACTACTAAAATGGTGATAATGATCCATTGTGCATAAGCAAAACTAACAACACGGGTTAAAGAGAAACCGATGGTTACAGCTATAGCCGTTTTAATACTGTGTAATAGACGTTCGTTGTTCATAAAAGCCTGTAAGATGCAAAGAGTGCGTAGGAGCAGGCATGAGGGCCTGCTCCTACGCGACTACGCATAGCCTAATTACTTAGGACGCAGCATAATTTCTACGCGACGATTGGCACTACGGCCTTGGACGGTAGCATTGCTGGCGATAGGATTACGTTCACCGAAACCTTGATTAAACAAGCGATTACCGGAAACGCCTTGTCCAGCTAAATAATTGGACACGCTTTGCGCACGTCGTTCAGACAGGCTTTGGTTATATGAAGCATTACCGGTGCTATCGGTAAAGCCGCTGACAACCACATTGGTCTTGTTGTATTCCTTCAACACCTTAGCTACTGAATTTAATGTAGGATAGAATCCTGAATTAATATCAGCGCTGTTGGTAGCAAAGGTCACATCAGAAGACATGATTAATTTAATACCATCTGGTGTCTTTTGAACTTGTACTCCGGTACCAACCAGTTCTTGGCGTAACTTCTTGTTTTCTTGTTCCATATAATAACCAATACCGCCGCCTAACAAAGCACCAGCGCCAGCACCAATAGCAGCACCTTCACCGCCACCGATCAAAGCACCTGTACCAGCACCCACTAAAGCACCTATACCCGCACCTGTAGCAGTATCGTTGACCTTTCTTTCGCCTGTATACGGATTCGTTGCGCAACCCGCAAGACCTACAACCACTGCTAAGGCAGTTGCAGTCGTTTTTATCATTTTATTCATTACTATTTATCTCCAATGAGTTAAAATTTACAATTCTCAAAGTGAATAATGCACGTAAATAAAACAAATTACAAGGGGGGGTATCTTTACGATACAGGCTGAATAAAAAATACACATTCCTCATGCCTAGAGAATGAACACAATATAGACCCATCTATGATTATGTTCATTGCCCCCATCGTTTAAAAAATACTAATCGCTACGCTCAGACAACTCCGCCTGAATTTTATTCTTTATCTGTAAAGAATGGAAAGAATGCCCCGTTTGTGGCATCATTCTTTTGTTTCATCCCCCATTATTTTCTACACACACCAACGCTGGATTTTACAATCCAAAAATGGAGAATTTTCGTATGCTGAATATCATTATCGTAGCGGCAGTACTAAGCAAGAGTTGAAAGGAGCCGCTTTAAGCAAATTTTTATTGCGCAAACACGGACTACATTGGGATAGTTTTCCTATACCGAACGCAGATTTAGCCGATCTGGATGCCAAAGCCCTTGCTTATTTTCGTAAGCAAGCTTTGAAAAGCGCACGCCTGTCACCAGAAGTTTTAGACGAACTGGATGCATCATTGCTTGAGAAATTGCATTTGTTAGAAAACAACAAATTAAAGCGTGCGGCAGTGTTGTTATTTCACCCCGATCCAGAACGTTTTGTGACTGGTGCTTTCATCAAGATTGGTTTTTTTGAAAGTAATATCGATTTGAAGTATCAAGATGAAGTGCACGGAGACTTATTCACGCAAGTTAACCAAACCATCGTCATTTTAAAAGCGAAATATCTAAAAGCGTGGATCAGTTATGAGGGAATACACCGGATAGAAACTTATCCTGTGCCCGAAACGGCCTTAAGAGAAGCGTTGATCAATGCCGTTGTACACAAGGATTATACCAGTGGTACGCCTATTCAAATCAGCGTCTATCACGATAAACTGATGATCTGGGATGCAGGACAATTGCCTCCAGGTTGGACTGTAGAAAACCTCTTGGCCAAACATTCTTCCAAGCCCAATAACCCTGATATAGCCAATGCCTTTTTCCGCACAGGGATGATCGAAGCTTGGGGACAAGGCATAGAGCGCATCATGGGGACTTGCAGACTAGCAGGTGTACCTTTGCCGGAGTTACAGGTAGAGGGGTCAGGATTATGGGTTATATTTCAATATGTTAACTACACTTTGACCCCGGAAGTCGCCCCGGAAGTCGCCCCGGAAGTCACCCCTCAAGTCACCCCTCAAGGTAAGCCGACTGCGTCGGCGGCTATTGCTGGTA
>JBIPMB010000059.1:0-11846 GCA_044369355.1 Gammaproteobacteria bacterium
TGACTTTAGGGGGTGTAGATTGCGCGGCGATTTCATCTAAAACGATGGAAGCTGTGAATGTCGAAGGCTTGTATTTTATAGGCGAAGTGCTGGATGTAACAGGCTGGTTAGGCGGCTATAACTTTCAATGGGCCTGGTCTTCAGGTTGGGCAGCAGGGCAAGTAGTATAGAACCGAGCATCGACTGTTAGGGAACGGGGGTGCGTAGTTAATATCCCACTTTTACCACCAATGGCATCGTAACAGTCAACGGTTTTTCCATATCACTAATACATTCCGCTAACCTAGGCAGCAACCATTTTTCCACTGGATTTTCCTTGAAATGCGCTTCATAGGCCTTTACTCCAGACCAAGTTTGTAAGTAATCTATAATTTGTTTGCTGCTCCAATGATTGACAATAGAAAATTCTGGAACGGCGGCGATCTCTGTAAAAGGAAAAGGAATCGTTTTATAAGCTTCATCAAGGTATTTTCTTTCGGGGGGCCAATGTTGACTAACAATATCGGTGTAAAAACTATTGATTAGAAAATTAAAAGCGACATTGTCTGTATAAAATAAAACATAACCCCACACGGCTATAATGCCATTGGGTTTTAACACGCGTTTAACTTCTTGATAAAATTTGTCGAAATCAAACCAATGTACGGCTTGTGCCACGGTAATTAAATCAACTGAATGGCTATCTAGACCTGAATCTTCAGCAGAGGCCTGGCGATAGTGTACATTGGCGCAGGGGGTGGCCTCAGCCAATTGTGTTTTGCTACCGTCTGTGGCGATAACTGTTTTAAAATAGGGCGCTAATTTTACCGCCGCTTGACCATTCCCAGTAGCACAGTCCCAAGCGAGATCGTGGCCTTTAACCAGCGTATTTAAATATTCAAATAAACTATCTGGATAGGTTGGGCGTGCGCTGTTGTATTGATGAGCATGTCCAGAAAAATGATCTTTAAACATGGGGTGCTCCTATGAATGAGTAAATATAGATTATATACCTATCGTGCTTGAAGATACGAGATTTGAATCAACTTATTTAACTTAAATCAAAGCTGTGCCATCCTCGACCGAAGGTCGAGGATGACAGTGCTTCGATTCAAATCCACAGGATTTTCTAGCGCTCGCAATTGTACATATCAACAAAACTCGCTACAATGGATTGAGCATCGCATAACCCAGCCGGAGTCTTATTATGCCAAATACCACGCAAAAACTATATTATTGTAATAATAACGTTTTGCTAGAAAAAAAAGATGACACCTATTGTATACCCAAAATTTTTGCAGCGCCGGCATGGTTAAAAAAGCAACAAGTTACGCATCCTCTAGGAACCTATGAGGGAGCGGCGATCGATGTAGTAGAAGTAACCGGCCCTAAGGAAATACCGCTTCCTTATACTTGGTTGCCGCTACGAGCAGCACTAGAAGCCTTATACCCACAATCTTTTAATTTGCTGGTACGCGCACATCAGGTTATCAATTGGGATAAAAATCATCGCTATTGTGGACATTGTGGGGTAGAGACAAAAGTCAATGGCAGTGGTTTCGAAAGACAATGCTCATCGTGTCATTTGTTATTTTATCCACGCATATCGCCCTCTATCATTGTAGCCATTCGTAAAGACAATCAAATACTATTAGCCCGCAAAGCTGATTTTATACCCAATGTATATGGTTTAATTGCAGGCTTTGTAGAAGCAGGAGAAACTCTAGAAGAAACGGTGCATAGAGAGGTGTATGAAGAAGTAGGCCTACAAGTTGAAAATATACAGTATTTTAATTCGCAACCTTGGCCTTTCCCTGATTCATTGATGATGGGTTTTACGGCTGACTATGCTGGCGGTGACATAGAATTACGCGATGGTGAATTAGAAGCAGCAGGGTGGTATACGGCAGATAATTTACCTGGATTACCCAGTTCTTCTATTAGCATCGCCAGAAAGTTAATCGATGATTTTGTGGCGAAGAATAAAGGCTAATATGCTTCCGTGGCGATGGGGAGTGTCATCTCTTTATTCTTAATAGTTAATGGATGTTTTAGCATTTCTTCCAAAACGAATAAAGGCGTTGTTTCAGGATAGTGCATGGCTGTAGGGGGCAAATAAAAAGTTTGCTCTAACACATGTTGTCCAGAGATAGCGGCGTGTGAAACTTGATCGGTATAGACTATCCACGAGCTTTTGGGTGGTAGACTTAGAGTGGTTTTTATCACCGATTGTTGATAAGCGATGCTTTTTTTCATTCTATTGTGTATGTTTAACATAAAATGATCATACAGCGAGCGCGGAGTTTTTGTGATTTTAAATAGATGCAGTAACTGTTGTTCCACTGCGGACATAGACGGAATTTCAGGAATAAATCTTTTCGCAACAGCGCTAAAAGATTCACCCGTTTGCCAAATACGCGCAACTCCATGCGGATTGATATTGCTAAATACACGCAAAATGCGTCGGCCATTGACCGGTGTGGCCGAAAAAGAATCTACGTGTAAACGACTATCATCTTTTTTATAAGAGCTACTACGCCCCGCAATCTCTACAGTGCGTAAGCTGGTGCGCCCTGAAGTAAGATGTTTTGTATAGTTAGGAAATAAAGTGTTGATTAAAGCTACGGCATGTTGATGATAACGTTGCATCAAATTATTCAATTGCAGTTGTTGTGGTGTTGAGCCTACAGCACCGCTTGTTTTACCTGAATGTGGATTAAAACTGATATTTTTTCGTTTTGGATCAGTCAATGCAGGCGATAATAGATTACTTTCATCAGTGGAAAGAGCAAAGTTTAATTGCGGTAAAAAAACAATTTTGCCATGTTCTAGCGCGTTTATAGCTTCTTGTGCTGTTTCATTATTGATTTCGCCGTGCCAATTGTCAACGGCGATATTTTTTAAGATGTCCATGAAGAAACTCCTAAATTAAAATACTCTTCGCATTTGCTTCTTAGGCTTTGTTGCCTTCTGCTCGAGAGCTCGGCGCCTCGCCTAAAAACCAACTGCTGTGAGTATAGTTTACTGTGTTTGCATAGAAACCAAACATTCTTGCAACCATTTAGAAATGGAGTCAATCTCATTCTTACAAACCTCGTGTCCCATCGTATAGACATTCCAACAAATTTCAAATCCTTGTTGCTCAAGCAAAGAACGCGTTCGTTCGCCTAAGGGCATGGGGACTACATCGTCCCTGTTGCCATGAGCCATATAAATAGGCGGACGATGCTTGCTAATCTGCGCTAATTCTGCCGGTGGAATAAAAGTAGATAAAGCAATAATACCGGCTAAAGCGTCTGGGTAAGTCAATGCAGCAGATAAAGCCATAGCACCGCCTTGTGAAAACCCTGCTAAAACGATGCGTGCGGGCGGCATGCCTCTATTGATTTCGACCGCTATTAAATCGTGAGCGGCTTTGATTGCTGCTGTCAAGCCTTTCTCATCTATCTTGAGTTCTGGTGTAAGCGTAGTGATATCAAACCACGCTGGCATGGGATAACCGCCATTGATAGTAACGGGAATGACGGGGGCATGTGGGAAGATAAAACGCACTGGCAATGTTTTGGGCAGCGCTAATTGTGGCACTATGGGCACAAAATCGTTGCCGTCAGCACCTAGACCATGGAACCAGATGACAGAGGCCTCGGCGGGGGAATCGGGCTCTAATGTGATATGCTCTAACAAAGTATGCATGAGTTTTGCGTCCGTGAGCTTTTGTTGTTAACTAAAGCTAAGTATAATACAAGTGAAATGGGTTTTAGAAGAGTTATTACAGAAAATGGGAAATAAGTTCAAAATCTTAGGGACGCTCCTTAGTGCCGCGCTGCTATCAGCCTGTGGGCAGAGTGGTCCGCTTTATATGCCTGGTGAAGCGACAGGAGTGCATAAAAAGGACGTATTTGTGTTGGGGAATGATCAAAGCAAGCCGCAAACACCGGCCACGCAAAAAAATACTCAAGATAAAACAAAGCCTAAGGCCAACACGACTACACCACCGCCTGTAAGCGATACGACCACTACAGAACCAGACTACGCTGGGGATGAGATGGATCCATGGAATTGGTGATGCTTACAATGCCTCTGCATCGGTTTCGCCCGTACGCACGCGTATCACTTGTTCTAAAGGAGTAACGAATATTTTACCATCGCCAATTTTACCCGTATGAGCGGCTTTCATGATAGCGTCTATGGCGGTATCGACGGTTTCATCGGCAATGGCCAATTCAATTTTAATCTTGGGTAAAAAATCCACAACATATTCAGCACCACGATAGAGTTCATTATGACCTTTTTGGCGGCCAAATCCTTTGACTTCGGTGACCGTCATACCGGGTAGATCTAAAGCGTCTAGAGCTTCGCGCACCTCGTCTAGTTTAAAAGGCTTAATAATGGCAGTAATGAGTTTCATGTGCATTCCTTTTTAATGTAGTAGTACTATGCTATAATAACTGACTATATGGGTTGCAGTCTATATTTTTGTAGGGGCGGATCAAAAGCCGCCCATCTAGGAATACGGCTGTGAAATATAAGATCCCCATTGGTATGATTCGTGTTTTGAGAGGTAGAAGAGACTATGTTTGATTCCAAATTTTTTGATGCGCTGTCGAAAAAACTAACGGATGTTTTACCCGATAGTTTCCACGATGTTAAAAAAGACTTAGAAAAAAATTTCCACAGCGTTTTGCAAAGCGCCTTTTCTAAATTAGATTTAGTTACACGCGATGAATTTGATGTGCAAACTAAAGTGTTGAGCAAAACGCGTTTAAAGTTAGAAGAGTTAGCAGAAAAAATTGCGAAATTAGAAGAAGAGAAGAAGAAAAAGAAAAGTTTGTAGAAGTGGCTGTAGGGGCGGCTCGTGAGCCGCCCATCTCTAACTACCTACTAAATTATTTTTTACCTTATTACTAGAAATAATCTCTATTTTATAATATTCCCCCCAAACAATAATTAAGGGGGATCCTATGGGTTTAGCAATTTTATTTTCTCGCGCGCAGATCGGTGTGCAAGCACCGGTGGTTACTGTTGAAACGCATATCACGGGTGGCGTACCACGGTTTAATATCGTAGGCTTACCTGAAGCAGCCGTGAGAGAAAGCAAAGAACGCGTGCGCAGTGCTATTATGAACAGTCAATTTGAATTTCCAGCTCGTCGCATAACCATTAATTTAGCTCCTGCAGAAATGCCTAAAGAAGGCGGTCGTTACGATCTGGCCATTGCCTTAGGGATCTTAATCGCATCTTCGCAATTAAAAAAACACGATTACAGTGTCTATGAATTTGCCGGTGAGTTGGCTTTATCCGGTTCATTGCGAGCTACTACAGGTTTAGTGCCTTTTGCTATTCATTGCCAAAAAGTGGGTAAAACACTCATTATACCTGCAGACAATGCCGCCGATGTGATTTGCGTACGTCACTTGCAAGCACGTTCGGCGCAACATTTATTAGACGTGTGCGCGCATTTTTCAAAAAAGGGAATGCCCTTACCAGAAATTATCGCCAATCCAACTCAGGCTGAAGATCACCAACATTATTTTGATTTAAGCGATGTGAAAGGGCAACCCCAGGCGCGACGCGCATTAGAAATAGCGGCTGCCGGCGAACACAGTTTATTAATGGTGGGACCACCCGGCACGGGCAAAACCATGTTGGCGCATCGTTTAGCGAGTATTTTACCGCCGATGACAGAAGAAGAAACTTTAGATGTGGCCGCGGTGTACAGTTTACAAGGACATAGCTCGCTCAATAAACGCTGGTTTTGTAGACCTTTTCGCGCACCACATCATACGGCATCGAGTGTGGCTTTGGTGGGGGGAGGTTCGCCACCTAAACCAGGAGAAATTTCTTTAGCACATCAAGGCGTATTATTTTTAGATGAACTGCCAGAATTTCAGCGTCGCGTTTTAGAATCGTTGCGCGAACCTTTAGAGTCAGGTGTAGTGGTTATCTCTAGGGCCGCACAACAAGCAGAATTTCCGTCGCGCTTTCAACTCATTGCGGCGATGAATCCTTGTCCTTGCGGCCACTATGGCAATCCATTGGGACAATGTCATTGTAGTGCAGAGCAAATTCAACGTTATCATCAGCGTTTATCTGGGCCTTTTTTAGATCGCATCGATATGCGCATTACGGTAGCGCAATTGCCACCGCAGATCTTATTAAGCACAACAGAAGTGGTTGAAAACAGCCGTACAGTGCAAGCGCGCGTAGTTGTGGCACGTAATAAACAATATCAAAGACAGCAGCAATCCAACGCGCGGTTAACGCATCAAAATCTAGTGCAATATTGTCATTTGACACAAGCCTTACAACATTATGCGGTTTCTATAGTCGAAGAACGGCGTTTATCGGCACGCAGTTATCACCGTATTTTAAAATTAGCGCGTACCATTGCCGATCTAGCACAATGCGATGCCATAGAAGAAGCCCATTTAGCCGAAGCTTTTGCGTATCAGACAGCATTGATGGCGGTGGACTTATAGGTTATAATATAGTCACTAATAGAATGAGATATTGACATGAACCTAATTCAAAGGCCTAGACGATTACGGCAAAATGCTAGCCTAAGGCGTTTATTACAAGAAACGCGCCTACATGGTGATGATTTCATTTTACCCTTATTTGTTTGTGCGGGACGTGGTATATGTCAGCCCATACCGAGTTTACCTGGACATTATCAATGGTCTAGTGACGAATTGGTTGCTGAGGTCAAAGCATTGCGCGACCTAGGCGTAATAGGGGTGATGTTATTTGGTATTCCCGACAGCAAAGATGCGCTGGGCAGTCAAGCTAGCCACGATGATGGCGTGGTGCAACAAGCGGTGCGTGTTTTTAAAGAGTACTATCCACAATGCTTGGTCATGACTGATCTGTGTTTTTGCGAATACACAGATCACGGGCATTGTGGTGCTTTAACGGCATCTGGCTTGGATGTAGACAACGATCGTACTTTAGAACTACTAGGGCAACAAGCCGTCAGCCACGCGCGTGCGGGTGCTGATGTCATTGCGCCTAGCGGTATGATGGATGGCATGGTTGCGGCCATACGCATGGCCTTAGATGACGCTGACTTTAGCCATATTCCTATTTTAAGTTATGCGGTAAAATACAGCTCTGCATTGTATGGCCCTTTTCGTTTGGCGGCACAAACCACTTTGCAACAAGGTGATCGTAAAACCTATCAAATGGATCCAGCGAATCGTTTTGAGGCATTGAAAGAAGTGCATATAGATATTGCCGAAGGAGCCGATATGTTAATGGTTAAACCGGCGCACACCTATTTAGACATTATACGCGATGTGAAGGAAAAATTTCCTATGTTGCCCTTAGCTGCCTACCATGTTAGCGGCGAATATGCGATGATTAAGGCCGCAGCGGCGCAAGGCAGCATCGATGAAATGGCGGTGGCTTTGGAAGTGTTGACAGCAATTAAACGAGCGGGTGCTGATTTTATTATTACTTATTATGCAAAAGAGATAGTAACTGCTCTCAATTCACGTATGCCTTAAAGCCCAATAGGG
Organism: Gammaproteobacteria bacterium; assembly: GCA_044369355.1. Lineage (GTDB taxonomy): Bacteria > Pseudomonadota > Gammaproteobacteria > UBA1113 > UBA1113 > VFKP01. Next base: position 7,497 of record JBIPMB010000059.1, read on the forward strand.
GCTTTTATTGAAAAAAATGAGTTAATCTTTAAAGGAGTTTACAATGACAAAAATTGCAGTGGTTTTATCCGGTTGCGGTGTATTCGATGGTTCAGAAATACACGAAGCGGTATTAACTTTATTGTCTATAGACTACAATGGTGCAGAATACCAATGCGTAGCGCCTAATATTTGGCAAAGGCAAGTGGTCAATCATCTAACGCAACAAGTGAGCGATGAAATGCGCAATGTTTTGGTTGAAGCGGCGCGTATTGCTCGTGGCGAAATTAAAGATATTGCTGCAGTTAAAATAAGCGATTTTGATGCGGCTATTTTTGTGGGCGGTTTGGGAGTTGTGACGAATTTATCCGACTTTGCGGCGCAAGGGGCGAATTGTCAGTTAGAAGCAAGCACGCTCAGATTTGCTAAGGCAATGTATGATGCTAAAAAACCACTGGGCTTTGTCTGTATTTCACCGGTATTGGCAGCGAAAATTTGCGATGCTGGCGTTAAGTTGACTTCAGGCAACGACGAAGAAATTGCAAAAAAATTAAAGGCCATGGGCGCAGAACCTGAAGATTGTTCCGCAGACAATATTATTGTAGATGACGATCACAATATAGTGTCAACACCGGCATATATGTCGGGCAAAGGACCTGCGGAAATTTATCAAGGCATTGAAGCAATGGTACGGCATATTTTATTAGTTGCTTAATTCATATTTCTGCGCTAGTGTATGCAACAGCGTAAAACTATAAATTCCCGTTTGGTGGCCATCGTCAAACACCAATTTTAACGCATAAAGACCCACCGGTTCGACTGCGGTAATATTCACATGACTAAAATCCTGATTGGGATCAGCCGTCATTGCTTGTTTGTGATCCGCAGCGGCCGAAGCGGCACGCAAATAAGACACCGGTAATTCAAAATGGCTGCCATCGGCAAAGTCCAAAATAACTTTACGTTCTTTTTGCAGCAACTTAAACTCACTCAATAAACATTCTGTCATAATATGTAGTGACTCAAATCTTCATCTTTCACCAAAGCACCCAAGTAAGACTCTACATAAGCAGCGTCTATCGTTACTTCGGTACCACCCTGATCGGAAGCTTCATAGGACAATTTCTCCAATAAGCGCTCCAATACCGTATGTAAACGGCGCGCACCTATGTTTTCTGTGCGATCATTGACTTGCCAAGCAATGGTTGCAATTTTTTCGATGGCATCTTCCGTAAAGGATATAGTCACATTTTCTGTGGCCAATAAAGCACGATATTGCTCTGTTAAGGAGGCATTAGGCTCGATCAAAATACGTTTAAAATCTTCGGGTGTTAACGCCTTTAATTCAACGCGTATGGGTAGGCGGCCTTGCAATTCTGGAATGAGATCTGAAGGCTTAGCCAAATGAAAAGCACCCGAAGCGATAAATAAAATATAATCGGTTTTAACGGAGCCATATTTGGTAGAAACCGTGCATCCTTCGATTAAAGGCAGTAAATCACGCTGCACGCCTTCTCGTGATACGTCAGCGCCACCACTACGTTCATAATTTTTAGCGATCTTATCGAATTCATCTATAAATACGATACCATTTTGTTCCATGTTTTCTAGAGCCTTGGCTTTTAAATCATCGTCGTTTAACAAGAGATTGGCTTCTTCCTCTTGTGCTGCTTTTAAAGCATCTTTAACTTTCATTTTACGAACTTTAGTGCGATCGGTGGACATGGTTTGAAACATGGTTTGCAATTGGTTGGTCATCTCTTCCATGCCTGGGGGTGCCATGATTTCAACATTGTTACCAGTGGTACGTATTTCCACATCAATTTCTTTGTCATCCAATTCACCTTCACGCAGTTTTTTTCTAAATATTTGTCGCGCTTCGTTATTGTCGCTATTGTTGTCATTATTTTCCTGGCCTTCAGAAAAAGGTTCTTTGCTTTTAGGCAGCAGGGCATCCAAGATGCGCTCTTCCGCCGCATCGGCAGCTTTGTTTTTTACTTTAACTAATTCACGCTGACGAGTTTCCTTCATGGCGATATCGGCTAATTCACGAATGATAGAATCCACATCACGGCCTACATAACCCACTTCGGTGAATTTAGTGGCTTCTACTTTCACGAAGGGTGCGTTGGCTAACTTCGCTAAACGTCTCGCGATTTCGGTTTTACCTACACCCGTGGGGCCTATCATCAAGATATTTTTAGGCGTAATTTCTTTACGTAAATCTTTAGGAACTCTGGCACGACGCCAACGATTACGTAGAGCAATGGCAACAGCGCGTTTGGCGTCATCTTGGCCGACGATGTGTTGATCCAGCTCACTCACAATTTCGCGTGGCGTTAAGGATGCAATGATATCCGACATGGGGAAAACCTCTTATTTTATGATTAATTCTTCGATAGTGCGATTATGGTTGGTATAAATACAAATATCAGCGGCAATGGCTAAGCTTTTTTCAACTATGGCCTTGGCATCTAATGTCGTTTCATTCAATAAAGCGCGGGCAGCGGCCTGGGCATATGGGCCGCCAGAGCCTATGGCAATTAAGTTATCGTCTGGTTCAATGACATCACCATTGCCCGTGATGATCAGCGAATATTTATTATCGGCAACGGCGAGCAAAGCCTCTAAACGACGCAATATGCGGTCGGTACGCCAGTCTTTGGCCAATTCCACGGCAGCGCGCATTAAATGACCATGATAAAGTTCTAACTTGGCTTCAAATTTTTCAAATAAGGTAAAGGCATCAGCGGTACCACCGGCAAAACCGGCTATAACCTGACTATTGTGCAAACGACGTACTTTACGCGCATTATGCTTCATCACCGTAGGCCCTAGGGTGACCTGACCGTCGCCACCAATAACGACTTTGTTATCGCGGCGTACGGAAACGATGGTTGTTCCACAGTATTGTTGCAAGGTGGGGCTCCTAAAGAATTGCTGTAGCTTTCTATATGGGGGCGGGAAGGGGAAAATCAAGTTTTGGACAGTTTTTAACCAGGGCTTGGGGGCGGGCTGTTGTACTCTTCTCCTTTTGTATTTGCATCTTCTTCAAATGAGAGTCGATTTTCTACGTAGGTCCTTATGGAGGCTTGAAACAAGGAGGATTTAGAATAGGTTATAAAGAATTGGTTAAGCGAATCGTCTTTCCTTGGTCTTTTTGGGGGAGGCTCTGAAATGGGGTGATTTGAAGCGGAGTCCTTTTCATCATAACGTCCTCGCTTTCGGTCGCTTTCACTTTCATTTGTTCTGTTTTCTTTTGAATCGCTCTCTGCAGAAAGTTCTTGAAGTTCTTCTTTCGACTCTTTTCTAGTTTCGCAAGATGATACGAGGCTGTCTATTGGCGATTCACTTGCGGGGGTCATTTCCTGTGTGGAGCTGCACGTTTTTAATTGCTTTATGGCTGTAGCCTCAATAACTTCAATTATGTCAGGTGAGGCGACGATATTTATTTGGGGAATTACAATTTCAAGTGTGCCAGATGAGCCGGGGTGAGGTTTTGATATGGAGTCTTTACGCCCTTCTTTGTTTCTCATTGTATATCTCCAGTAAAAATGTTGGATGAATAATATCATAAAAAATAACGACTTGCGAGAGGGAGGAATCCTAGATTCCAGAGTCAAGTGCAACAGTCTATTTTTAGGGTAGGTAACACTTCCAAAAATTCAGATGCGAAGAGTATAGAAGGCCATGAGATTACATTGTCTATCTCATTGCTTAGTTGTTGACAGGGATTCTATCTCAGCCGATCACTTTTATAGATAATGAATTGGTAATCATTTTGCATTCAATGTTTAAAACAGTTAAACTATCTGTGGCCAGAACAGTATTACGGAGAGAGAAGAATCGTGGATTTAGCAATAGAGAAGTTATTTTGGAAAAATATCAAAGATTATATTACCGATGAACCAGAATTGGTCGAAATCATTGACCAATTAGCACACGATAATAATTATCCTATTTATAAAGTGTCTTACTCTTTCGCTGCTGAAATCTTTAAGCAAGGTATCTTCCATTTGCCCGATAGAAAAACTGGCAAGACTATTGCTATCACCGATAGCCGTATTCCTAAGGATATACTAGAAGCACTCAATTATAGCGCTTTACCTCTAGGGATATTGCTAGGTAACGGTGGTGTTGAAGTTTTTGCAGAACTAGAAGATAGAGTTTTTTCGCTGGCTTATTTTACTTCCGGCCTTAACTTGGGCGTATGGGAAACTTTTGCATATCCTACACCTTTCACCGTTACTGCAGGTGCACGCTCTTTGTTTATGCTGCCTAAAACGATGGAGGCTGAAGGTTATAAACGACTCAAGCAACGTTTTGGTGTGACGACGCCGCTTTCCAATAATGTTTTTGATCAATGGCATA
>JBIPMB010000258.1:0-2993 GCA_044369355.1 Gammaproteobacteria bacterium
AAAATTTTTAGAGGAACAAATGAATCCAATTTAACTCTAATTCAAAGTGGAGTTACAGGAACAACATTTGATGATTCAAATACAGACGGCACGCCACTAGCAGATACAACTTATTATTATGCAGTAAAAGCATCAACATCATTTGCTACAGATAGTGATATGAGTAATATATTAAATGGTGTCATGATAAGTTCTGTTTCTTTTAATGGTGATATTTTTGAAAATTATTTTGGACATAATATAACAGAATATACAAATATTACAGTAGAATCTCAAAACAGTAATGTTTATAACAATCACTTCATGTATACAAGATTTTATTCTCCGATGTTATCAACGAGTTGGAATTCTTTGTTTGGCTCAGATAGAAATAATCGTTATACAAAACAGATATTTTATTCAAATAAACCAGATGATACAAATACACAATTAAACTACTTGGAAAGAATATCGATACATAACTATGGCGATTATGCAAGAAATTTTCCATTAAATAATAGATTATATTTAAATTTTGATGTATATCGTGGAGAGGGTGATAATAAGTATTCAGATGATATATATTGTACAACTCCAACATATACTCAATTAACTAATAAAACTGTTCAACCAACATTACCACCAAAATAATATGGCTCAATATATAAATAAAAATTTACCAAGTTTAGTTGGAACCGGAAGTGAAGCAAATCCACAATTTCCTGCTTGGAGAGCTCACAATATAAGACAGATTTCCAGAGAACTTGCTGGAATTAGAGGATGTGCTCCTGCAGTTCAAATGCATGATACAACATTTGATAATCAAGACCCAAACGATCCCAATTCTCTAAATTCTCCGGATGATAGAATTTTTCATGTTCATGCATATACCCCAATATATTTTTGGGGTCAAGAAATGCATATAGGTGGTCAGGTTGTAAGAGATGATGGTTTTGATGCTTTAAATATTTATTTTAGACCTTTTGGCGGAAGTGATTCTGATTGGGTTTTAGTAAAAGGATGTGGTGAATATGGTTTTGATGGAAAAACTGGTCAAGGACAGATTGCTGGTTCTGGTAGTCCTCTGTTTGCACCAAATGGAAATTTGTGTAATTTAGATTCAAGATTACCATATTTTATAAATCACAATGAAACTTTTTTAAATAGTTCTGGAAATACTATTTCTAACAACCACACTTCATCTGGTGTAAAATTAGGAGCAGCTTATTATCCAAGAGAAACATGTAATGCAGGATTTACTACATGTGGTCCTTCGAATAGAAGCAGTAAATATCAACATTTTCCATATATTTCAGAAGAATTTGTTTGTGGAAATTTTTTAATAAATGGTTCATATGGACCAGGAACAACTAGTGGTGATAATCGTTCTGCGAATAAATCAATATATGATGTATATTCAAAATCACATGTCAGATGTTTTTTCTTTCATAGAGAAGGTGAATATAAATTTGAAATAGATGAAACTTTGTCTCATAAAGGAAAAACTGGTGTTTTAGATGATTTAAATAGATCCAATAAATGGTATACAAAAAATGATTCTGAACTACCAACAGAAGCAAATTCTGGTGGTAAAGAATTGTATAGAAAAAGAAAAAATGAAAAATACAAACCAGTAGATTATTCTTCAAATCCTGGTTTATATTTAACACTTCCTTCACAAATATACCAATCCACTTCAGTACAAACATATAGATCAAGATTTACTAGAACTATAATAGTAAAAGCATTTATGCCAGATAGAGATTTAGTAACTGGTGTTAAATTTACTGGCACAGATGATAAAAGAATAGATGTTGTAACTTTAAATCCAGGAACAGTTAAAACTGATTCAGTTGTAACCAAACCATACACACATGTTATAGGATATGGTGCAGTTCATGAAGCCCAAAATGTAAATCCGTCTAACACATTTATTGGAAAACCTGCATCTGAAATGCCATATTCTACAACAAACACAGAAAGATTTAGTAAATTTTTGCATAGATGGGAAGGTACTGCTCGTTCTGTTTTAAACAGAAGACATTTATTGGTTGAAGGTGTTACTATTAAAGGAAACCCCAGAAATAGAAACAACGGTGGGCACAATTTTAGATGGTACATAGATGCATCTGATTTTAACTCAGAAATAGTAGATTTTAGAGGATGTACTTTTAGAGATTGTGTATTTGAAGATATTAATATAAATGGAGCAGGCAGAGATACTATATTTGGTGGTTGTAAATTTATTGGCTGCAAATTTATTAGAAGTGTAGTAAATTTAATTGGTGATTCAAATCTGTTTATACATTGCACATTTGAAGGAAGAGCAAAAGAGGCATATGATAGTCTTTACACAGGAGGCAATTCAAGTGCATATATTTCTTGCCATTTTGAAAATTTAACTAGATTATTTTTCATTGGTTCACAAGACTACCCATGCACTGATAATTTATGGTTAAGAAACACCTTTGATTGTGTATTGTTTAATTCTGCTGGTTCAGAAACATTTGTTGTTGAAAATTATAGTTTAAATAACTCACCATTTTCATCAAATTGTCCTGGAGGGGTATGTCCTATAAGAGCATATCCGGCTGGAGGAACTTGGTTACAAAAACAACAAAACAGAGAATTTTCTAGAAATATGATTCTTTGTAATAGATTTTATGACAATAGTAGATTACAAATTTCAACATATAATGGATTTAGTAGAGCAAATTTTTATTTTCAAAATACATCAGATGGTTCAACTTTAATTTATACTAGAAATGGAATAAGTCTTGGCGGTTCTGAATTTACGGGTGGCTCATATTATGATGTTCATACACATAATCACTATAATCGTTTTAGGTTATCATTAAGAAGTGAAACACATCATATGAGACTGTCACAAAATATTTTTTCAGAAATACATATGCATAATGTAGAAGATAGTTCACTACAGCAAGGATCGGCAGATTATAGGACTAACACATGTTCTATAAGTTCCAGTTATGAAAACCCAGATCTAGGTCAAA
>JBIPMB010000344.1:0-3309 GCA_044369355.1 Gammaproteobacteria bacterium
CGGATCCGGCTTCCAGGTCTCCTCGTGGATCGTCTCGAACCGACGGCCGCTCGACCTCGCGAGCGTGCCGATCTCGTTCGAGGATCGCGCGATCTTCTCGGTGGCCGTCGAGCATCCGGCGATCACGGCGCACACGATCACGAGCGCGCGCGTCATGGCTCCTCCGGCTCGACGAAGTCCTTCCCGTTCCATTCCCAACCGATGCCGCACGCTTGGCCCTCGGCGAGTTGGATCGCCTCGCTGCCGACTGGGGGCGACCACGACGAGCCGCCATCCCAGAGGATGAGATTGTCCACGATGCCGCCGATGACGATCGCCCACCGCATGAGTCCCTCCTAGTAGTAGGTCACGAACACGACCACGCCGCCGCCGCCCGCGCCGCCTGCGCCGCTCGCGTAGCCGTTCTCGCTCGCGGCACCGCCTCCGCCGCCGCCGCCGTAGGAGCCGCCTGCCGCGCCCGCTTGGCCCGCCATCGCAAGGCCAGATCCGCCACCGCCGCCACCCGTCGCGACGATGCCGTTTGAGAATCCGGCGATCGGATCCTCGAGATCATCCGTGCTACCGCCAGAAGCAGAAGATCCAATCCTCGCCGTGCCCGAGCCGGAGCCACCAAACCCATACAGGTTGCCAGTTGACACGCCGGCTCCGCCGCCACCGCCCCCGCATCCCTTCGCATGAGTGGCCGAATCTACGCCATTGCGCGTGCCGCCGGCACCGCCCGCTCCGCCGTCGAATAGTCCGCCAGTCTGTGCGGCTCCCGCAGCACCCGCGCTCGTGTTGCCACCGCCGCCGAGGTTGCCACCGACCGCTCGGCCGTATACACCCGGCGAATCCCCGAGGCGTGTCGTGCCGCCGTTCGTGCCTCCTGCTCCGTTGGTGTCGTTGGCCGTGCGCGATGCGCCGCCAGTACCGCCGGCCCCGATCGTCACGGAGATCGTCGCGGGAAGGTCGGCCGCGTTCCAGGTTGTCTCGGTCACGGCCGCGCCACCGCCTCCGCCGCCACCGCCTCGAGCACTCGACGCGGCACCGCGACGGCCAGAGCCTCCGCCACCGCCACCGCCGACCATGATCGCGTACACGATCTTCGCGCCCGCCGACTTCGTCCAAGTGCCGCTCGAGGTGAACGCCTCGACCTTGGCCTTGCGTCCATCGATGCGCGCGATCGCTTGCGTCGTGCCGTCATCGGTCTCGACGAAGAGCGCGCCGTCGTAGTAGTTGATCGCGAGCTCGCCCTGCGCGAGTTCGCCCGTGGTCGGCTCGACTCCCGTATCGCCGCTGCGCTTGTGCTTGATGAGGTCGGCCATCAGGAGGCTCCGTACTCGCCGCCGTCGAGCGTGGTCGTGAACTCCGCAGGGCACGCGCCCGTGATCGGATTCGGCGCGATGAACTCGTACGCGAGCGCGCCATTCTCCGCGCGGCGCATGATCATCTCCACGATCGCTCCCGTCGGTACTGGCTCGAAGAAGTAGCCCTCGGCATCGTCGAGTTCTCGCGAGGTCACGGCGTATCCGAATGCGCTCGTGGTTGTGTTCCCGATCTCGAGCAGGTTGATGGCCGCGTCCGTTGAAGTTGATCCAGACTTTCCGTTGGCCGGGTTCGCGATAGCGACACCCGTGGCCGTACTGCGACGAATCTCCTGCCAACTGTACTTCCACCGTGCGCGCCCGGCACTAATGATCGCGCTGCCGGTGATCTGTGCGGGAAACCGCTTCTCGCGATTCGCGTAGTCCTCGCCCGTGCGATCGACGCGGCGCGAGTTCTGCACCGCGCCGTAGATCTCGCCCCAGGTTTCCGGGGTGAGCGCGCCGAGTCCTTTGCTGATCGTCGGCTTCATCGTCAGATACCGGGAAGGGTGGAGAAGTTCGCGGTTCCGGGGAATGGTTGCCGCGCGTAGACATACTGGGCCTGCAAATTAGAACCGGATGCTATGAGTTTTGGATTCCCGTCAGGCTCTCGATCTGGAACTTGGCGAAGATGCGCCGCTCCGTCCCAGACGAAGGTATAGGTGACCTCGTAGAGGTCGATCGCGATGCGCGATCGGCGCACGCCCGTGAACAGGACATAGCCGGCCGTCCCGCCGAGGAAGTCGTCCGAGTTGCGCTTCCCGATCATCGCGTTGACGTCCGCTTGGTTCGCGTTCGTGAAGTCCGTTCGCACCGTGTAGGTCAGTTCCTGCTGCACGACGAGGCCCGAGACAGGCACGCCGGCTTGATCGACCTTCGTCCCGCCGATGTCCGTCGTGAGACCGGGCGCGTTGAGGTTCTGCGGAAGCGTCGCGCCCGTGCGCCAGATATCGACGGCCTCGACTCGCGTGCTCGATTCGATCTTCACGAAGTCGGCCGAGGTCTCCGCTTGGGCATCGTCGGTGTAGGAGGCCGTCGCCGTCCAAGTCTGTCCGCCCGAGTCATCGACTGGGGCGTATGACAGGTTCGAGAGTTTCGCGCCCGCCGAGATGCCGCCAGAGTAAGCCGCTCCGAGCGTGTAGCCACCGCCCGTGAGTTGAGTACGAGCGGCCGAGGCCGTGCCGTCCGTGACGGCCGTGACAAGCAGGTTCACGCGCGCCGACTTCGTGTCGTTCGCTTCGGTCTCCTCGATGCTCTTGACGATCACGGCCATAGGTCACCCCTTCAGGTAAGCACCGCCACGCCGCCGGCGGAGAGCGTCGCGTTCAACTTCTGTAGCTCGATCGTCTGCTTCTTCGCTTCGTCATAGATCCGAGCGTCGAACTCGTTCGCCCGAGCGGGTGCATCGAGAGCCGACTGCTGCGGGACGATCGTGCTCGCGTCGGCCATCTGTCGCGCTCTCGTCTGATCTTCCAACGCGCGATCTCGAACTTGCGTCGTGTCGGCGAAGTCCGCTTGCATCCGGCCCAACTCCTCGATCATCGCCGTGAGTTCGGCCGTCGCCGTACCGTCGATGCCGACCGACAGTCCCTTGAGCGTGTCGTTGATCTTCGCCAGTTCGTCGGTCTGCTTCTTGGTCTCGTCGAGCACTCGTCGCTCGATGTCGATCGGGTCGCTCGTCGCTCCGATCTTGATCCCGCCGATCGCGGTCGAGAGCGTCTCCGTCATCTTCTGTCGATCGACCTCGTCCTTCTGGGCCTTCGCGCGAGCGGCCGTGGTCGCGTCGGCGATGCTCGCCTCCAGGCGCGCGCGCTCGTCGAGGAGCCGATTCTGTTCGGCCTCGGCGCGCTTGCGCTCGGCGACGGCATCCCGGAGATCCTGCACGGCCTTGAGTTGCTCGATCAGGTCGTTGGTCGCCGCAGCGTCGAGGCCCGCCGCCTGCGCCTTGAGGCGAAGGATGTGCTCC
>JBIPMB010000281.1:0-3301 GCA_044369355.1 Gammaproteobacteria bacterium
CAGCAGCCGCTCGGCGGCAAGGCCCAGAACGGTGGCCAGCGCTTCGGTGAAATGGAGGTGTGGGCGCTCCTCGGCTACGGCGCGGCGTACACGCTCCGCGAGATGCTCACCTACAAGTCCGACGACATTCAGGGTCGCTCCGCCGCCTTCGACGCCATCGTGAAGGGCGAGCCGATCCGCCAGTCCAACATCCCGGCCGCGTTCAACGTCCTCCTCGCCACCATCCGCGGCTTGGGCATTCAGATCGATCTGCGTGAGCCCGAGAACCTTGATGAGCGCAACTAACCGAGGCACCCATGTTTAAACGACAGAACAAGCCCGCGCAGTTCGACAAGATCTTCATTCGGGTCGCCTCGCCTGACGACATCAAGTCGTGGTCCCGCGGCGAGGTCACCAAGCCTGAGACCATGAACTACCGGACCCAGCGGTCCGAGAAGAACGGTCTATTTGATGAACGTATCTTCGGGCCGGAGAAGGACTTCGAGTGCTACTGCGGCAAGTACCGTGGCATCCGCTACCGCGGCATCACCTGTGAGAAGTGTGGCGTCGAGGTTACCCGCGCCATCGTGCGCCGCGAGCGCATGGGCCACATCGAGCTCTCGACCCCGGTCGCGCACGTGTGGTTCCTCCGCCAGGTCCCGTCCCGCATCGCGACCGTCCTCGGCATGCCCGCGGGCGACGTCGAGAAGGTTGTGTACTTCGCCGGCTACCTCGTCACGACCGTCGACGAGCGCGAGCGCGACCGCCTGCTCAAGGAGCTCGACTCCGAGCTCGCCGCTAAGGTGAAGGCCGCCCAGGACGAGAAGACCCGCGACGCGCTCCGCGTCCGCGCCGAGACCGCGCGCCGCGACATCGAGTCGCTCGTGCCGGGCGCCGTCCTCGACGAGCTCCAGTTCCACAAGTTCTCGCTCCGCTTCGGGCCGCTCTTCGACGCGAAGATTGGCGCGGAGGCTATCTACGAGCTCTGCCGCTCGCTCGACCTGCCGGCCCTCATCGAGAAGCTCGCCAAGGATCTCGCCGACGCCTCGGCCGCGACCCGCGACAAGATCGCCAAGCGCCTCTCGGTGGCCCGCGCCATGCAGCGCACCGGCGTCCGCCCCGAGTGGATGTTCCTCACCAAGATTCCGGTTATCCCGCCGGCGCTCCGCCCGATGGTTGCCCTCGACGGCGGCCGCAACGCGACCTCCGACGTCAACGACCTCTACCGCCGCGTCATCAACCGCAACAACCGCCTCCGCAAGCTGATCGACATCGGCGCCCCGGACGTGATTCTCCGCAACGAGAAGCGCATCCTCCAGGAGGCCGTCGACGCCCTCGTCGACTCCTCGATCAAGCACGGCAAGGAGGCGTTCGCCTCGGCGTCCGCCGCCGCCCGCCGCCCGCTCAAGTCGCTCGCCGACGCCCTCAAGGGTAAGCGCGGCCTCTTCCGCCAGAACCTGCTCGGTAAGCGCGTCGACTACTCTGGCCGTTCGGTCATCGTGGTCGGTCCGGAGCTTTCCATCGACCAGACCGGTCTCCCGAAGAAGATGGCCCTCGAGCTCTTCCGCCCGTTCGTCATCGGCAAGCTCATCGAGCGCGAGCTCGCCTTCAACATCCGCGGCGCCGGCCGCATGATCGACGACGCCTCTCCGGAGGTGTGGGAGGTCCTCGAAGAGGTGATTCAGGGCAAGTACGTTCTCCTCAACCGTGCCCCGACCCTTCACCGCCTCGGTATCCAGGCTTTCCGCCCGGTGCTCGTTGAAGGCAACGCCGTCCGCGTCCACCCGCTCGTCTGCTCGGCCTTCAACGCCGACTTCGACGGCGACCAGATGGCCGTCCACGTGCCGCTCTCGGAAGAGGCGCAGTACGAGGCCCGCGAAATCATGGCGTCCAACAGGAACGTCTTGAAGCCAGGTGACGGCGAGCCTATCCTCGCCGCCCGCCAGGACATCAACCTCGGCTGCTACTGGATGACCAAGAACGTTGCCGGCGAGAAGGGCGAGGGCAAGATTTTCCCTGGCCAGAACAGCGCCGTCACCGCCTTCGACTACGGCGCCATCTCCCCGCGCGCGCTCATCAAGGTTCGCGGCAAGGAAGACTCCAAGCTCGCGCCCTGGGCCGATAGCCTCCTCGAGACCACCGTCGGCCGCATCCTCTTCAACGAGGCGCTCCCCGACGACTACCCGTACGTCAACGACACCGTCGACAAGGCTAAGATGACCCAGATCGTCGACGAGATGATCGGCCGCTACGGCATCGACTCTGTCGCGCCGCTGCTCGACCGCATCAAGACCTTCGGCTTCGAGGCCACCACCCGCGCCGGCGTCACGTTCGGCATCGACGACGTCCAGGTTCCGAAGGGCAAGGCCGAGGTTGTCGAGCGCGCCGCCGCGAAGGCTGCGACCGTCGCCGACCAGCACGCCGAAGGCCTCCTCTCTGACGAGGAGAAGCTCCGCAAGATCGTCGAGATCTGGCACGGCGCCAAGGGCGAGGTTGAGAAGCTCGTCCCGCAGACCCTCGACCCGAACGGCTCTGTGTCTGACATGTGGAAGTCGGGCGCCCGTGGCTCGCTCTCGCAGCTGACCCAGATGTGCGGCATGAAGGGCCTCATCGCGAACTCTCGCGGCGAGACCATCGAGCACCCCGTCGTCTCGTCCTCCAAGGAAGGCCTCTCGCCGATTGAGTACTTCACGACCACCCACGGTTCCCGTAAGGGCCTCACCGACACCGCGCTCAACACCGCGAAGTCCGGCTACCTCACCCGTAAGCTGTTCGACGTCGCGCAGGACGTGGTCGTCTCGGAGAAGGACTGCGGCACCAAGGAGTCTGTCCTCATCGTCGCCGGCTCCGAGTCCGGTATCGAGGTTCCGCTCGCCAAGAAGCTCCGCGGCCGCGTGCTCGCCGAGGACGTGAAGGATTCCGAGGGCAAGGTGCTCTTCGAGGCCGGCGCGTTCCTCTCGAAGGACGACGCCAAGGCTATCGAGCGCGCCGGCGTCCAGTCGGCCCGCGTCCGCTCCCCGATGACCTGCGCCTCGCGCCGCGGCGTCTGCCAGACCTGCTACGGCATCGACCTCGCGAAGGACGCTCCGATCGACCTCGGCGAGGCGGTCGGCACCGTCGCCGCTCAGGCGATCGGCGAGCCGGGTACCCAGCTCACCATGCGTACCTTCCACGCCGGTGGCGCGGCCACCGTCGGCGGCGACATCACCCACGGCCTCCCGCGCGTCGAAGAGCTCTTCGAGCGCCGCAAGCCGAAGGTCCCGGCGGTCATCGCCAAGGCGGACGGCGTCATCGCCGAGATCCGCGAGGAGGGCAAGGAGCG
>JBIPMB010000088.1:0-8538 GCA_044369355.1 Gammaproteobacteria bacterium
TTTTAGGGCATTATTGAAAAAATAGCCTATTCTCCTGCCGGGGTTAGTCGAATATTTACTTTTTACCGTATATAGCTGTTTGATATACAATGATTTTTTTTGATTTTCGCCAAAATACCATCTAGCGATGGTATTTTTGATATCAAATTACCACCACCAGATGGTATTTTCAAATAATAGCCTAATGTACCTAAAACCCACCATAACTGATACAATACTCTTATTTGAACAAAAGTAGCACACATTATGTCCGACAGTGAAATAGCCCAACAAGCTCATATGAAGCCCATTATCGATTTGGCCCGCGAGCAATTAAACATTCCAGCAGAACATCTAGATCCTTATGGCCACTACAAGGCCAAACTATCTCTAGAATACAGTGACGGCCTTCAAGAACGTCCCAACGGTAAATTGATATTGGTCACTGCCATCAGCCCTACTCCTGCTGGTGAAGGCAAAACCACCACTACGGTGGGCTTAGGCGATGCCTTAAATCACATAGGCAAGAAGGCTCTAATCTGTTTGCGCGAACCAGCGCTGGGGCCTTGTTTTGGCGTTAAGGGTGGTGCCGCTGGCGGCGGTTATGCTCAGGTAGTACCTATGGAAGACATTAACTTGCACTTTACTGGGGATTTTCACGCTATAGGCAGCGCACACAATTTACTGGCAGCCATGATCGATAATCATATACATCAAGGCAACAGCCTGAATCTGGACAATCGTCGCATACACTGGAAGCGTGTGATGGACATGAATGATCGCTCTCTACGTAACATTGTAGTAGGCTTGGGTGGAACTATGGACGGTTATCCTCGCGAAGATGGTTTCGACATCATCGCCGCTTCCGAAGTTATGGCGATTTTATGCCTTTCCACTACGATCAAAGAATTGAAACAACGCTTAGGCAATATCCTAGTCGGCTATACGCACGATGGACAAGCCATTTTTGCATATCAACTAAATGCACACGGTGCAATGACCGCATTGCTGAAAAACGCACTACGTCCCAACATAGTGCAAACTTTGGAAAATAACCTAGCCTTTGTGCATGGCGGACCTTTCGCCAATATTGCGCATGGTTGTAATACCGTCATCGCTACCAAGACTGCATTGAAAATGGCTGATTATGTCATCACCGAAGCGGGTTTCGGTGCAGACCTAGGTGCTGAAAAATTCATCCATATCAAATGCCGCAAAGCTGGCTTACAACCAGATGTGGTCGTACTCGTTGCTACTGTGCGTGCATTGAAATTCCACGGCGGAGTTGCCGTTAAGAATCTAACTGAAGAAAATCTGCAGGCTTTAGAAGCAGGCTTTGTTAATCTGGAACGACACTTGTACAACATGCAGGAACAATTCGCTCTACCTTGCATCGTTGCCATCAACCATTTCGTATCGGACAGCGATGCTGAGATAACATTGCTGAAGAAAAAGGTTGAAGCCTTGGGAACTATAGCCATCGTTTGTAAGCACTGGGCCGAAGGCGGCAAAGGTGCGGAAGAGTTGGCTTATGCTGTAGCGGATATTCTGGATCAAACACAACCTAATTTTGATTTTCTTTATCCAGACGAAATGCCGTTGTGGGATAAAATCAAGACCATTGCGACCCGTCTTTATGGTGCTGTCGATATCTCTGCCGATGATAAGGTACGGTTACAACTAGAGAAACTCAATGAACAATATCAGCATTATCCAGTTTGCATCGCCAAGACTCAATCGTCATTCTCCGCCGATCCTTTGTTGAAGGGAGCGCCTTCAGGCCATATTTTACCTATCAGAGAAGTACGTCTCGCTCACGGCGCTGAATTTGTTGTGGTGATCTGCGGCAACATCATGACGATGCCAGGTTTACCCAAAGTTCCCGCTGCCGAACTCATCGATATAGACGAGTACGGCACGGTTACGGGTTTGTTCTAGATAAATCATTACGCCTTAGAAGCGCGCAACATCCAGTGTATTATCTCATGTTCGGCAATGCGATCGCTTAATAACTTGACGCTGCCTTCATCATTGTGCTTTTGAGCTATTTTTAAAACGTTATATAAATCTTTTATAATGAGCTGATGATCGTCACACAATTCCGAAACCATGTGTTCTGCCGTCTTTTTGGGATCGCCTTCTTTTATACTGCGTAATGCACTAAATTCGGCAAAACTAGCAGGCGCAGTGTGTCCAAGAGTAATGATACGCTCAGCTAAAGTATCGACACCCATAGCCAATTGATTGTATTGCTCTTCAAACATTATATGCAAGGTTTTAAAATACGGCCCACGCACATGCCAATGATAGTTTTGTGTTTTGAGATACAAGGTATAGGTATCTGCTAATAACTTCGCAAAAACTTGATAAAGATTGTCGTTCATTTCTCACTCCTTAGAATTAATCACCCACATTATCCAACAAACTAGCATTACCACCAGCAGCTGTAGTATTCACAGATACGACTTTTTCGGTACACAATCGTACTAAATAATACGGTCCACCGGCTTTGGGGCCTGTGCCCGATAAGCCTTCGCCACCAAAAGGTTGGACGCCTACAACCGCGCCTATCATATTCCGGTTCACATAGACATTACCAGCATGAATACTGTCAGTCAAATGTTGCACCGTTTGGTTAATCCGACTGTGTACGCCAAAGGTTAAGCCATAGCCACTGTGATTAATATCATGAATAACTTTATCCATCTCATTGCTCTTATAGCGTATCACATGCAAGAACGGGCCAAAGACTTCGCGCTGTAATTGTGCCAGTTCATTGATTTCAACTGCGCGCGGCGCAAAATAACAGCCTTGTGCTGCACTTTCTGGTAATTCTACTTGATAGATAACTTTAGCTTCATGCTCCATGCGTTCGGCATGCGTATTCAAAATAGCCAAAGCATCTTCGTCGATCACCGGGCCTATATCCGTCTCCAACAAAGCTGGATCGCCTACTTTCAAAACGGCCATGGCTCCAGCCAGCATTTTAATAATTTTATCCGCTACTTCTTCTTGCAAATACAACACACGTAAGGCCGAACAACGCTGCCCTGCGCTACCAAAGGCAGACATGATGGCATCGCGCACCACTTGTTCTGGTAAAGCTGAAGCATCAACTATCATCGCATTTTGTCCACCAGTTTCAGCAATAAAAGGCACAATGGGACCTTTACGTTCGGCCAATTGACGATTGATCAAACGCGCTGTTTCAGTAGAACCCGTAAATAACACGCCTGCAATCCGTTCATCTGCAACCAATTGCGCACCCACCACTTCACCCGCGCCGGGTAATAATTGCATCACGGCTTTGGGAATACCGGCTTCGTACAATAATGCCGTTGCGGCCGCAGCAATTAAAGGGGTTTGTTCTGCGGGTTTGGCGATCACACAATTACCACTCATCAATGCAGCAGTCACTTGTCCTAAAAATATAGCCAAAGGAAAATTCCATGGGCTGATACACAACACCGTACCACGCCCTAATAAATGATATTCGTTGCGTTCACCCGTCACCCCTTGCAGCAAACGTGGCGCTAATTGTTTTTCACCTTCTTGTGCATAGTAGCGGCAAAAATCAATCGCTTCACGCACT
Source organism: Gammaproteobacteria bacterium (assembly GCA_044369355.1). GTDB lineage: Bacteria > Pseudomonadota > Gammaproteobacteria > UBA1113 > UBA1113 > VFKP01. The sequence continues at coordinate 3,572 of JBIPMB010000088.1, forward strand.
TCGCTGATAGCATCGTTAATGGTTTTACCCGCTTCCTGTATAGCGATGGCCATTAAACGCGGTTTATTTTCTTCTAATAGATCGGCCATCTTGAGTAACATCGCAGCGCGTACTTTAGGTTCGGTTTGACGCCAGTTTTCCTCAGCATCCGCTGCAGCTTGTAAGGCTTCATTAATGTCCGTTGTTGTAGCGGCTAATACGGTGCCTACAATATCCTGCCTATTGTGCGGGTTGCGAATAGCATCTCCTTTTTTAAAGCGATAATGCCCATTCACCATAGGTCCTGCTTGCAAAGGCATGCCTTCGCGCGCTTTTTTCATAGCGTCCATTAATGGTTTTAATTCATTTGTGTTAGTCAAATCTATTCCCCTAGAATTAGTACGTTCATGATAAATATCTATTGGCAGCGGAATACGTGGATTGCGTTTAGGCACATCTCGAGCTACTTGTATTGTAGGCGCTATGATTAAATGATCTATAGGTTCGTTATTATTGGCAATGCGATTGACAAAAGAACTGTTAGCACCATTTTCTAATAAACGCCGCACCAAATACGCTAATAGTTCTTCATGACCGCCTACAGGCGCATACACTCTACAAGGTATATTTAATTTCTTTACACCGACGATTTCATCGTACAACGGCCGCCCCATACCATGCAAACATTGAAATTCAAAATCATGTCTTTGCCCAACCATTTCTAATATGGCCGCAGCACTATACGCATTGTGCGTTGCAAATTGCGGAAAAAATTGTTTTTGGTGTTGTAATAATTTACGCGCACACGCTAGAAACGATACGTCTGTGCCTCTTTTGCGCGTAAAAACGGGATAATCCACTAAACCGCGCTCTTGACTGATTTTAATTTCACTGTCCCAATAAGCGCCTTTGATCAAGCGCACCATCAAGCGTCTATTGACATTGCTAGATAGATCAGCAAGCCAATCGATTAAAAAAGAACAGCGTTTTTGGTAGGATTGTATCGCTAAACCAAAACCTTCCCAGCCACTTAAGGCTGTATCGGTAAATACTTTTTCAATGATATCTAAGGAAATATCGAGACGATCTGCTTCTTCAGCATCGATGGTTAAACACAAACCTTGACCTTTGGCAGCAATAGCGAGTTCTAGTAACCGCTCGCTGACAACTTTGACACAGTCTTTGCGCTGTGCAAATTCATAACGCGGATGCAATGCTGATAACTTGATGGAAATGCCCGGACCCTGTATAGGACCCAGTCCATCGGCCGCTTTACCTATGGCTAAAATGGCTTTGTGATAAGCGCCGTAATAACGCACAGCATCATCCGGTGTGCACGCAGCTTCGCCTAGCATGTCGTAAGAAAAACGGTAGCCTATGGCTTGCATGGCTTTAGCCCGTTGCAGGGCCTCTTCTATGGTTTGTCCCATGACAAATTGCTGCCCCAGTATACGCATCGCATAAGCAACTATAGTGCGCACTACGGACAAGCCCTTACGCCTAACAAAAGCTTTTAACGTATTATTGAGACGCGCATCATCCACGCTAGACCAAGTGGAAAATTTACCGGTTAGCATCAATCCCCAGGTGGCGGCATTGACAAAAAATGACTGACTTTGCCCTGAGTGTTGCGCCCATTGGCCCTCGCCTATTTTGTCTAGTATCAGCTTATCGCGTGTAGCATCGTCGGGAATGCGTAATAAAGCCTCGGCCATACACATCAAGGCTATGCCTTCATCGGTAGATAATTGATATTGCTGTAAAAAGGCGTCTAAACCGCTTTTGACATGATCTTTATGGCGTATAGCCTCCACCAGACGATATGCGCTGTCGTGGATACGGCTTAATTCGTTCTCGTTGAAGGATGCAATTTTTAACAGTTGTTCTAAGCACACCGCTTCATCCATATGATAGGCATCCATGAGTGCCTGGCGGCGCGGCGGGAGGATTAGGTCATTATCAGTCATAAAAGTGCCTATTTGGAGTTATTCTAGTCATGAATGATACAAAAATTTGAAGCTTTTGTCACGCGCCCTCTAGATGTGGCAACAAACTCAAAGGCACGTCGTCCAAAGCTATTTTGGAAAAAATTCAGGCCAAAGCGCAATAGTGATGGGCGGGTGGCACGCGACAGAGGCCTCCGGCGCGCGCAGGCACGAGCACGACGGAGAGGTCGCGTGACCGGGCCCGGCCAGCGAGAAATTTTAACGATACAGCCCTGAATATAACCGAACGTATAAATTATAAGTGGATATGACAAACTCAATACAAAGCATAATAGGCTTAAAAAGCCAATAACCGCTCTGCTTTAACACGTCCGCTGTCGTCAACCATGACTAAGCCTTTAAATTGGCCATCCTGGGCGTATAAACGTTTTAATCCAGACGATAATTCAGGGCAAATAAATGATTTACCACAGCGCAATAATGCTAACCACCATTCCGACAATGCAATACTAGGATAATGTGCCAAGGTTTTATCCATGGGCAATACGTATTCATCTAGTGCACTAACGCCTTTTTGTGCCGCCAGTTCCTGCAATTGTTCTAAAGTCAGCATTTCCTCGCTGTTAAAACCTTCCACGGATAAACGATGCAAAGCGGCTAAATGCGCGCCGCAATCTAGTTTTTTACCTATGTCTTCGGCCAAGGTGCGTATATAGGTTCCCTTGCTACAGTGCACTTCTACAGTAAGCGTAGTGATGTCATAATCGATTAATTTTAAACCGTGTATTTCAATGTCGCGCAAAGGCCTTTCTACTTCTATGCCCTGACGAGCCAGTTCATATAACTTTTTTCCTTGGTGTTTTAAGGCAGAATACATGGGTGGGCATTGTTGTTGCGGTCCTAGAAATGTTTTTAATACCGCGGCTACATCTTTTTCCCCTAATAAGGGCAACGGAGTTTCCGCTGTGATTTTACCTTCTCTATCGCCGGTAGTCGTGCTTTGCCCTAAGCGAATCTTTGCTCTATACCGTTTATCCGCGTTTAATAAATACTGTGCATAACGCGTAGCGGCCCCTAAGCAAATAGGTAACATGCCGGAAGCCAGAGGATCTAAACTGCCTGTATGGCCTGCTTTATCAGCATAAAACATTTTTTTAATGGATTGTAAGGCGTGATTGGAAGAAACACCTAATGATTTGTCTAAAAGCAAAATGCCATTTATGGGGCGAGAAAAGGATTTTGCCACAGGGTTAATCCTTCTTGTCGGGATCGACCGAATCAATCAGCGCACTTAATTTGCTGCCTTCGACTATAGAACTATCGTACACAAATTGTAATTCTGGGGTTGTACGTATACGTATGGTTTGCGCCAATAAATACCGTAATTTAGGCGCCATGGTGTTTAAGGTTTTAACTACGGCTTTAATTTCGGCCTCTGCGCCTAAGGTACTGACATAAATTTTGGCATAGGATAAATCGCGGGCCAGTTGCACCGCCGACACAGTAATCATGGGTAGATCGCCATCACGAAATTTTGCCTGCAAAATAATGGCCAATTCTTTTTGGATTAAGTCGCCCACACGGTCGGTACGTTTGAAAGCTCTCATTATAATGTTTTCGCTACTTTAATAACTTCATACACTTCAATTTGATCGCCCACTTTGACGTCATTATAATTTTTAACACCTATACCGCATTCAATGCCATGGCGCACTTCAGCCACATCTTCTTTAAAGCGGCGCAAGGATTCTAATTCACCTTCATAAATAACGACATTGTCGCGCAATACACGTAAAGGCAAATGACGTTTGACTTGTCCTTCTGTAACCATGCAACCGGCAATGGCGCCAAATTTCGGTGAACGAAATACATCACGTACCTCGGCAATACCGACTATTTTTTCTTTCAGCTCTGGCGATAACATACCCGTTAAAGCTTGTTTAACTTCTTCTATAGCGCTATAAATCACGCTATAGTAACGCAGATCTACGCCTTCTGCCGCCACTAACTTTCTAGCGCCAGAATCAGCACGCACATTAAAGCCCATAACAATGGCTTTAGACGCAATAGCCAAATTGATATCTGTTTCAGTAATACCACCTACAGCACTGGAAATAATTTTAACTTTTACTTCATCCGTAGATAATTTCGTCAAGGCGTCGCGCAATGCTTCAGCAGAACCTTGCACGTCCGTTTTTAAAACTATATTTAAAACATTTAAAGCGCCTTCACTCAGACGTTCAAAGACATTGTCTAATTTTGCGCCTTGTTGACTTGCCAATTTAACTTCTCTGAATTTGCCTTGTCTATATAATGCAATTTCGCGCGCTTTTTTCTCATCACTCACTACCCATACATCACTACCCGCATTAGGTGTTCCCGATAAGCCCAAAACTTCTACCGGAATAGAAGGCCCTGCTTCGGTAATCGCATGGCCTGTTTCATCAAATAATGCGCGCACGCGACCAAATTCAAAACCAGTTAAAATAATATCGCCTTTTTTAAGTTCCCCATTGCGAACCAAGATAGAAGCCACTGGCCCACGGCCCTTATCTAAACGCGATTCCAGCACAATACCGCGCGCAGGAATACCGGTTTTAGCGCGTAACTCCAACATTTCGGATTGCAATAAAATGGCATTTAATAAATCATCTATACCCTCACCGGATTTAGAAGAAACAGAAATAAATAAGGCATCGCCGCCCCATTTTTCTGAGATTACGCCGTAATTCGCTAATGCCCCTATAATTTTTTCAGCATCGGCGCCCGGTTTATCGATTTTTGTTATCGCCACCACGATAGGCACCTCGGCCGCACGCGCATGTTCTATGGCTTCTATGGTTTGTGGCATGACGCCATCATCAGAAGCAATCACTAATACGACGATATCAGTACACTGTGCACCGCGCGCACGCATAGCAGTAAAGGCTTCATGGCCAGGAGTATCCAAAAAAGTAATCGTGCCTCTGTCTACGGTGACATGATATGCACCTATATGTTGCGTGATACCGCCTGCTTCACCGCTAGCGACTTTAGTACGAC
>JBIPMB010000007.1:0-27022 GCA_044369355.1 Gammaproteobacteria bacterium
GGTGACCACCGGCGGCCGCGGTACCTCGGTACCGCCAACGGATGCTTCTTCTAAAAAGACATCGCTGTCCATTTCATTGGCTTTAGCCTGTTTAGCAACATGACCCATTTCTTCAACGACAATCATTGCTGTATCTTGATCGATGACTTGATTGATGGTTGCCATTGCACCCAATTTCATCAAGGCTTTGATCACATCCACCCCTTTGACCGACATTTTTTGTGCCAACTCGGCAACGGTAATGGTTTCAGGGACAAAAATCTCATGCACCATCGGTGCCATGGGTTTAGCAAATTCTTGGTGCAATGCGCGCCTGGCTTCATCGGGACCTTTTTTGGTGCGGTCTCTATTATGCTGAAAACCACTGCGTTTTTCTATTTTATGGCGTTTGCTGGCGGGTCCTGTATCGTCCTGTTTACGGCGCAGATCTTTTTTATGACTGCGCTTACCATCCCCAAATTCATCCGATCCCTCATCTCTAATGACGAGTTTATTTTGTGTTGCTTTAACTTCTGCTTCTACTTTTTTAAAGCCTTCATCTAATGATAATGCAGGTTGTGCTACATCGCTGATTTTCTTCGTTTTTGCTTTTGACGCTGTAGTGGATTTATTTTTAGAATCCTCTTCTTTTTGTTCTACGGCTTGTTCCTCAGAAGTAGCCTGTGTTTGTTCTGCTGCTAAAGCTTCTGCGGCAATAGCTTCTTCTGTGGCCTGTTCTTCTACTTCGGGTTGTACTAATACCGCTTTTTTTAATGTCGGTTTTTTCTTGACCATCACATCTACATTGCGAACCTTGCTGCGTCCTTCCGTTTGGGCCACTGAAAGTTGACTGGCCACATTTTTTTTCAGGGCGATTTTTGTAGTCACTTTAGCGCTTTCTTGCTTTTCTTCAGTAGGCATCACACTGGTTTTCTTTAAACTCAGTTTTTTAGGTGCGACAACAGACTTTTCTTTTGCATCTACTTTTTGCTTGTCGTTATGTTCTGTCATAAATCACCTCTTTTTATCCAATGGATCTCACGATATTTACTTATCGCTTACAAACCACGGTTCACGCGCCTTCATAATCAATTGTGCAGCATGTTCTGCACTTAAATTGACATCAATTTCTACCAGATCATCTATAGCCAATTCCGCCAGATCTTCCATAGTGATAATGCCGTTTTCCGCCAAACGATATGCCAACTCTTCTGTCATGCCTGCCATCGTCAATAAATCTGCTGCGGGTTTGACGATGGATTTACGCACTTCTGCTTCGTGGGCGATGGCTTCTAAAGCGCGTTCACGCAAGGCAGCGACGATATCTTCGTCAAATTCCTCTATGGCCAGCATATCTTCCAACGAGACATAAGCCACTTCTTCTAGAGTTGTAAAACCTTCGCGTACTAAAATAGCGGCGATTTCTTCTTCCAAATTTAATTTCTCGGCAAAAAAGTCTTGATATGAGCCTTGCTCTACTACCGCTTTGGCTTCGATTTCATCTGGAGTCATTACGTTTAAAGTCCAGCCCGTTAATTCGCTGGCCAAACGCACATTTTGTCCATTACGGCCTATGGCTTGCGATAATTGTTCTGGTTTCACGGCGATATCGATGGAATGTAAATTTTCATCCACGACTATAGATTGAATTTCCGCCGGCGCCATAGCATTAATAACCAATTGTGCAGGATTATCATCCCATAACACTATGTCTACACGCTCACCGCCCAATTCATTGGATACGGCCTGCACTCTAGAACCACGCATACCGATACAAGCACCGATTGGGTCAATACGACCATCGTTGGTTTTAACCGCTATTTTTGCACGTATGCCTGGATCGCGTGCTGCCGCCATCACTTCGATAATTTGCTCACCAATTTCTGGCACTTCAATTCTAAATAATTCCGTCAACATGCCCGATTGGGTACGGCTAAAAAATAATTGTGGCCCACGAGGTTCATAATGTACATCATATAAATACGCACGCACGCGATCGCCGATGCGAAATGCATCCGTTTGTAACATCTCTGAACGTTGCAACAAACCTTCGGCGCTAAAGCCTAAGTCTAATAATAACCATTCTCGCGTGACCTTTTTCACCACTGCCGTAAACAATTGACCGACTTTATCGGCAAAAATATTCACCACTTCTAGTCTTTCAGCTTCACGAATCTTCTGCAAAATAATATGTTTAGCCGCTTGCGCATCTATACGGCCAAAAGAAACCGATTCTATTTGGCTTTCTACCACATCGCCTACTTTCACTTGCATCCCTTCTGCTAAAGCTTCGGTAATATTTAACTGTGCACCTTCTATCATATAATCTTCGTCAGCAACAATGCTGATACGGCGCGTCGTCGTGTGTTCACCAGACTCTCTATCTACCTTAACCACTACATCCCAATCGGCACCATAACGCTTTTTGGTTGCCATAACCAATGCCGCTTCCAGTGCTTGAAATGCAACATTTTGATCGATACCTTTAGTATCGGATAAGGATTTGACTAGTAATAAAACTTCTTTACTCATATTGGCCTCACTTCTAACTGCTCACGCCTTTTTCAATAATTCGGCTGCTACTAAATGTCCTCTAGCAATATTGATGAATGGTATTGGATATTCGGCTTCATCTATTTTGATAACGACCTCTTTGTCCGTCACTGCCGTCAAAACGCCTTGCCACAATCGTCGCTCAGCCATTTTTTCGTGCAGCTTGATACTCACCACTTCCCCTATAAACCGTTGATATTGCAGAAGGTCAAACAACGGCCTTTCTATTCCTGGCGAAGAAACTTCTAAAACATAGGCCTCGCTCAAATCGCTTTCGGCTTCTAATAAAGCCGCTATGTCAGCGCTGGCTTTGGCACAATCATCTAAGTTTACACCACCTGGTTTATCGATATAAATACAATAGATACAACGACGTCCTTCTATTCGTTGTTCACAACCCCAGTACTCATAACCCAAATGAGTCAGCGCTGGCGCTATTAATGTATCTAACTGTTTGTACATAATCTATACGCTCTCTAAAAACTAAAAATGGGCCTATAGCCCACTTTTGTACATAATAAAACCACCACATACTCTTCGCGCTTTGATTGTAGGCTTTGTTAGCTGCGCTTCTTCGCAAAAGTCATGTAGAATACTACACTCCTTTTGCTATGAAGCTTGCTGCCTCGCCTAAAACCAAATCGCTATGAGTATAGTTTGCGCGGTTTTTTCTTTAAATTTGGTAGCGGGGGCAGGATTTGAACCTACGACCTTCGGGTTATGAGCCCGACGAGCTACCAGACTGCTCCACCCCGCAATAAAACCATTTTTTCCACACCAGCGGGCATTATATTCTATCTAAGAGTAAAACTCAAGAGAATTCTGGCCCTTATTTTCATTAAACTGTGGTCTTTTTTAAGGCAATAAGCACTCATCGCCATTATTATTGCCCCTTCATTCAACCTTCTGAGTGCAGTTAGGCTTAGGGTGGGGCCGTTATAGGTTTAATCACACTCGAGACAAAGCACAATAGCCTAACGCACTGATTTCAGCACTCGTTTTCTGAACCACAAGATCAAAATAATGGTTACAGCAGCGCTCAGCCACTCGGCAAGAGTATCGTAATTCTCTGGGATTAAGCGCAATGCATCGGCGTTGCCTTTAATGCCAAAGGGGATCGCCAATACCACCGCCATGACGGAAGCCCCCGCCACCATACCACAGGAAATTAACATCCCGACCTGGCTAGCCTTATGTTCTTTCGCATCGCGCAGTTCAGGCCCATCGTTTTTAATACGTTTGTCGATAGCACGCTTAACATAATAAGACAAAAAACCACCTATAATCAGGGGTGTCGTCGTACTAATGGGCAAGTAAATGCCTATGCCTAGAGGTAAAATAGGAATACTAAATCCTTTCTTACGTAAAAATGGGTTTAACAATAAGGCTATAAGCCCAAATACCATACCTACGGCCAACATCGTTGCATTGAATTGATGGGTGAATAGACCTTCCACCACCGTTGCCATCAATCCAGCTTGAGGTGCTAACAAGGTTTGATTGGGATCCATGCCTGGATGCGGTAAAATACCCCCTATGCCATAAGCATTAAACAATAAGTCGATCACAAAGGGTAAAGTTATTGCGGCAACAACTACGCCAATCATCATCATGAGTTGTTGTTTCCAAGGAGTAGCGCCCACCATATGCCCCGCCTTAAGGTCCTGCATGATATCGCAGCTGATGGCCGCCGCCGAACAAATCACGGCGGTAATAACAATAGCTAATCCCGCACCTGCCAAGGTATGGGCACTTTTAGCGTCAAAATCTAGACCCGAGCCTAACCACAGTATGATCAGCAAAGAAGACAGTATAAGAGACATCAAAGACATACTGGAGATAGGAGAAGACGAAGAACCAATCAAGCCTGCGAAATAAGCACAGACCGCGGAAAAGAAAAAGCCCGCTATAATAATGAAAATAAGGCAGAAAAAGACCATAAACCTACCCGAGGTCAAAGAAATAGGCAACGCATCGGTAACCCCAAAATGCGCTAACAGAAAATAACCGGGAATGCTGATAGCAATGAGCAGATATAAAACAGTCTTCAGTGGCATATCGCGTTCTATTCTGGGAATGATTGCGCCCGCTTCTAGCTTAGACGCCGCTACCATTGATGCTTTGATGCCTATGTAAATCGGTTTTAATAGGCCAATAATGGCATAAATACCGCCGATCATCATGGTGCCCACACCGATATAACGAATTTGTGTTTTCCATAAAGCCCAAGCAATTTGGCTAGGATCGGTAATACCCGCTGGTAAGCCATAAATCAACGACAAAACAGGTACACCTACCACCCAAGCGAGCACTACTCCAATTAAAATAGTGGCTGCCGCATTGACACCAATGATATATCCTGCGCCTATTAATGCTGGAGAAAAACCACAGCCTATGCCAAAAGCGACTTTTCCTCGTACTGTCCAAAATTGAAGAGCTTCGCCTAATACTTTAAAGCCGGTTTGTAATAACGCTATCACGCCACCCCAAGCGCCACCAGCTAATAATTCTTTTAAACCTACTCCCTTTGCGGCATTCACGCGCAAAATATTGCCTATGGCCGTACCTTCAGGGAAACGCAAACTGCGTTCCGTCAATAAAACCTTACGCAAAGGTACAGTGAACAAGACTCCCAAAATACCGCCTACTAGACCGATAAGCATTGTTTCCCAATAATGAAATCCAATCCAATAATGCATAATGATCAAAGCAGGCAAAGAGTACATAAGACCAGACGCCATAGCCTCACCCGCTGAGGCGGAGGTTTGCACCAAATTACTTTCCAAAGCATTAGAGCGCTTGAATATATGCAGCACACCCATAGAAATCACCGCTGCAGGAATAGAGGCCGCAATGGTTAAGCCTACTTTTAATGCTAAAAACGCATTAGCAGCAGCCAGTATAATAGTTAAAATAATGGCTAACACCATCGCTTTGAAGGTCATCTCCGGCACGACTGCTGAAGATGGGAAAAGAGGTTCCTCATTAACGGCCATAATAACTCCCAGTGAATCGATTACTTATTCCTTCAAGGTTAACAGATTTCTCCATTTATAATCAAGGGGCTTTGACGTTATACGTCTACTGTGTATATACTCACTCGTTGTTGGTTTTGAAAAGAAAAAGGATACTTATTTATCATGAGAAATGGCTTAAGATTGTGCGTATTATTGAGTTTGTTTTTTGCTGTGAGCCCTAGCATTGCTGCCACTCGCATGGCCGCCACAGACAATTCGACACAAACCTTAGACACTAAAATAAGCAATATTATGAAACCGTGGATGCAAAAAAGAGGGGTCCCGGGCGCTGTGGTGGAAGTATATTCTAATGGCGTACCACACGCTTATTATTTTGGTTATGCCGACATGGAGAAAACCACACCCGTTAATGGCAGCACCATTTTTGAAATAGGTTCCATCACTAAGCTATTCACTTCCATTTTGTTGGCACAAGAAGTCTTACGCCAAGATCTAAAATTGAACGATACTGCTGCAACCTATATTCCAGAATTTCAAGCTCAGACTAAAACTCCTTTTTGGAAAATCACGCTGCGCAATTTGGCTACGCATACAGCAGGTTTACCTTATGATGAACCCAGTACAGTCAAAACCAATCGAGATGCTTTATCTTATTTTAGCCGTTGGCACGCGCATATACGTATAGGCCAAAGTTGGGCTTATTCCAATGTAGGCATGGGCTTATTAGGTTATGTATTAGAAAACAAGATGCACAAACCCATTAATGCGCTATATCAGCAAAATATTCTAACGCCTTTGGCCATGACGCCGCTAGGCACAACTGTTCCCGCTATTTATGAACCTTATCGTGCTAAGGGGTATAACCGCGCGGGTGATTTCATGCCACCTAGAGATTATTTATTCTCCGCCGCCAGCGCCGTCAAAGCATCTGGAAACGATATGCAGAAATTTATGCGTGCGGCCCTGCTGTTACCCGGCACACCACCGAATATTGCTAACGCCATGCGCTTAACTCAAACTCCTTTTGCTAGCACAGGCTCTTACCAACAAGGCTTAGGCTGGGTGATTATTCCATTGCAACGACAAAATGATATGTGGATATTACCTAAGAAAAGTAATTCTCTAGGCCCTACTCCAGCGGTACAATTATCCTCGCTAGACAGCAAATATAATGCGCGCGCTATTATTGAAAAGACGGGGACTCTAGATGGTTTTCGTTCTTACATAGGCATAATTCCCGCCACTCAATCCGGTGTGGTGGTGTTGACGAATCGCTATCCTGCTATGGGAGATACAACGCGCATAGGGCATCAATTATTGTTGGCGGTAAGTCGTTAAATATACTCTTCGCATTTGATTCTTAGGCTTTGTTGCCTTCGCCCATCTCGCCCCCAGTATATGGCAGAAGTACGCCACTCCTGAGGCTCGAGAGCTAGTCTTCTCGCCTAAAAATCAACTGCTTTGAGTATAGATTCAAGCCCTATGCGTGTTAGATAAGCCTATATCCACTACTTTCTTACCGCTTTGCGTGCTTACTTTAGCGAAGAGATTGGCTAACAATAATTTAGCAGCATCTGACAATGCGGCATCGGCACCAAACAAAGCAAGATCCAGCCATTTAATGGCCAAATCTTCATGAGGCACAAGTAAATGTTGCAACTGTGGTAAAGGTTCATCGGCTATAAATGCTGGAATTTCTCTGCGCATTGTAGTTGGCGTTGCATACCAAGCAAAATATAATGCTAAGAGTTGATGTTTATCTTTGGCTTCCTTAAACAAACGACGTTGTAGCTTTTGCAAAGAACCTGTTCCTAAAGCCCCCTGACTTTGTGCCACTAACACTAGCTGTAAAGCGCGCTGTGCTAAATTTAATTTAGCGCCACGAGACGCTTTTAAAAGATAATCTATTCCTCTGGCAGGATCTTGAGGCACTTCCACTGCGCCCGACAACATTGCTTTGCCCGTCACAGTCATGCCACATAACCAAGCGCCATAACCTATCATCACGGATTGCTTACCTTTTTTCACTAAGGTTTCACATAAATGCTGAAACTTCGCTGAATTTTTAGCAATTAAGCCGCGACCATACGCATAGGCCATGATCAATTCATCCATTGCTTCATCATTACCGTCGGCAATGGCCATCGCAAAATAATATTCTGCTAAACGCATTCTATCTTGATGGGGCAAACAGGAAAAATGCGCTTCGCCTAATGATTCAATAACTGGAAAATGATTCATCTGCGCATAACTGGCGGCCAAGCGATATGCTGCTCGACCATTGCCACGCTCTGCAGCCAAACGTAATAAATTTAAAAGATCATGATGTGGAAAAATAGGATCGTCTGGATAGGATAAAATCTGCAGTACTAATAAGAAAGGCGCTTCTTGGCAGCCAAAATCGGTGGCCAATAATAATTCTGCGCACCCTAAGGTTTTTTCTTCGGCAGTGGCTTCTTCGTGAAATAAATCTAAGCCTTTTTTTAAATGCTCTGCGGCACGCTCGCACGCTAACTTGGGATCCATTACCCAATATTCTTTACTGCCTAAGCGTAAATGGCGAAACACGGGTATATAACGCCGCTTCATTTTTTCCAAACTCATATGCCAAACTCCCTTTTTCGCATAGTCAAGCCGAACGACAGGCTAGGTCTAGACTGCACAATGACACAGTATAGCATAGTGTGCTATTTTTACCAGGTGCCAAGGCCTAGGCTGCCAAAGTGTAGACAAAACCAGATGGCAAGGGTTAAATTTTGTTTTATATCAATGGGTTAATATGTCCGCTATTAAAGAGTTGGTCAAAAACCATACTAAAGAAAAAGCCTTATTCCAACATCGCTTATGGGTCGCCGTTAGCGTCATTGGCTTATTGATATTAACTTTGATAGCAAGACTCATATTTTTACAAATCATAGATCATAAACTCTACACAACTCTATCCGACCAAAACCAATTTACTTTATTACCCATCGCCCCTCCGCGTGGACTGATTTATGACCGCCACGGTGTATTATTAGCTGCAAATAACCCAGTCTTCAATTTAACCTTAACGCCCAATAAGGTCAAAAACATATCTGCCACTATCGTCGACCTACAAACCGTGTTAACGATCACCAACGATGATCTCGCTTATTTTTACAAACAATTAAAACAAAACGGCCGCTTTAATCCCATTATTTTAAAGGCAAAACTATCCGCGGACGATATGGCGCGTTTTTATGTCAATCAATATCGTTTTGCTGGCGTACACGTAGACGCTGAACTGGTGCGTTATTACCCTCAAGGCGATAGTTTTGTCAGTGCATTAGGTTATGTAGGACGTATTAATGCCGATGAATTAAAAAAAGTAGATCCGAAAAATTATTTAGGCACCAATTATATAGGTAAATTGGGTATAGAAAAATTTTATGAAAATGAATTACACGGCACAGTCGGCTATCAACAAGTGGAAACGGATGCCAACGGGCAGATTGTACGCGTATTACAACGCAAACCACCGATCCCCGGTCATGATTTACATTTGGCTTTAGACAGCACGCTGCAATTGGCTGCAGCCAATGCCTTAAATGGTGAACGCGGCGCCGTAGTCGCTATCGAGCCTAAGACAGGGCGAATTTTAGCACTGGTCAGTGCCCCCGGTTATGACCCCAACCCTTTTGTGTTTGGCATTAGCGGCAACGATTATACTCAATTACGCGACTCACCCGATCATCCTTTATATAATCGTTCTATACGCGGTCAATATCCTTTTGCGTCAACGATCAAACCTTTTTCAGCCATCGCCGCACTCTATTATAATGCAGTCACCCCCGATTGGACCATTTTTGATAATGGTTATTATACATTACCCAATGGCGCACATACCTATCGCTGTTGGAGATGGAAAAAACATGGGCATGGCCGCGTCTATATGAGCCGCGCCATCACCGTTTCCTGCGATACTTATTTTTATCAAGTCGCAAACATATTGGGCATTACTCGTTTAGGCGATGTGTTGAAAATGTTTGGTTATGGTGCAAAAACAGGGCTAGATGTAGATGAAGAATTACCGGGTTTAGTACCCACACCAGAATGGAAATTAAAAGCCAAAGGCGAAAAATGGTATTTGGGTGATACCATTGTTGCAGGCATAGGCCAAGGGTATTTGTTGACTACTCCTTTGCAAATGGCGCATGCCGTTGCCGGTATTGCCACGCGCGGTCAGCTTTATCGGCCTTCTATAGTTGATTATCAAATTCTAGCCAATGGTGAGAAAATAGTCATGCCCAGCATAGCCGTGCCACCCATACAACTCAGCGCTGACAATTGGAACTTAATCGTCACCGCCATGCAAAATGTAGTCGCCAGCGGTGAAGGTACTGCACATGTTTCTTTCGGTGTCCCACCTTATACCGTTGCCGCCAAAACCGGTACCGGCCAGGTGTATAGTACCTTTGGTAGAGACATTGATAACAAAGGGAAGCCTAAGAATTTGCAAGACAATTCGTCTTTCATTGCTTTTGCACCTGTAGACAACCCCAAAATAGCACTGGCAGTGGTAATTGAAAACGGCGTTCATGCCGCGCCCGCTATCGCCCGCCAGATACTGGACGCTTTTTTTAACGAGGCCGAAAATGCAATACCGCCACCCCCCACTCCCTAACGTCACTGCATCTACTGCACGACATCAAGATTTGCTCTTTAGATGGCATCTAGACAGTAATTTGCTACAAGCTTTATTTTTTTTAATTGGCTTTGGTCTAGTGATCTTATACAGCGCTGGCAATGAAAATGTGCATACCGTTGAAGGACAATGCCTACGCTTGGCTTTTGCCGCTTTGGTTTTGGCAGCAGTAGCGCAAATTCCACCTTATCGTTTACGTATGCTGGCACCCTGGACTTTTTTTGTGGGTTTATTTTTTCTCATTGCCGTGATGGCGATGGGAGATGTAGGCAAGGGCGCACGCCGTTGGTTGGACTTCGGCATTATTCGTTTTCAGCCTTCCGAGATCATGAAATTAGCCATCCCCATGTATTTGGCTTCCATATTACACGAAAAAATATTGCCGCCGCGCTTTACGACTGTGTTGTTGTGCGTATTCATCATTTTAGTGCCTGTGGCCTTAACCGCCTTGCAACCCGATTTGGGCACGGCTTTAATGCTGTTGTTGACTGGATTTTGTGTAATCTTTTTGGCTGGTCTACCCTATCGTTATTTAATTCTGGTGGCACTACTGGCCGCTGCAGTCGTACCCGTTTTATGGCATTTTATGCACGATTATCAACGGCAACGCGTCTTAACTTTTTTAAATCCAGAAACCGATCCCTTAGGGCATGGTTATCATATTATCCAATCCAAAATAGCCATAGGCTCGGGCGGTTTATTTGGCAAGGGTTGGTTGATGGGCACACAATCCCATTTAAATTTTTTACCTGAACATGCCACTGATTTTATCTTTGCCGTTGCGGGTGAAGAATTAGGCCTATTCGGCGCTTTGATCTTATTGCTGGCCTACGCCTGGGTCATTGGCCGTGGTTTCGTGATTGCTTATACGGCTCAAGATACTTTTTCACGCTTATTGGCGGGCAGCCTCGCCATTGCTTTCTTCTTTAATGTTTTTGTGAACATAGGCATGGTCTGTGGGTTATTACCCGTAGTGGGCATTCCTTTACCTTTAGTCAGTTATGGTGGTACTTCTATGGTGACCTTAATGGCTGCCTTTGGCGTGTTGATGTCTATACAAACTCATAGACGCTTGTTCTAAAGTTGAGATGCGATATAGATGGGCGCCTCACGAGCCGCCCGAATAGCCCGCTGAATGTTTTAGATTGTTCGCATCTTCAAGTAAGACTGGTATATACTACGCTATCATTTATTTAAGGATATAAAGTCATGCTTATAACTCTAAAAAAACTCCTTACTGTACTCTGCTTTTGTTGCTTAATCGTCATTACTTTACCGGGTCAAGCGGCAGAACTGAGCCAGCGCCCCGACATACAAGCCTTTATCCAAACTATGGTGAAAGAAGATAATTTCAACGCTAAGTCATTAGATAAATTATTTAACGAAGTCCAGCTACAGCCTAAGGTCATTGCGTTAATCAGTAGTCCTGCTGAAAGTAGAGATTGGCTGTTTTATAGAAACCATTTTATCACCAATAAGCGTGTTGCAGACGGGTATCACTTTTGGCAACAACACTATAAGGTTTTAGCTAATCTCCAGCAACAATACGGCGTACCGGCTTCAGTGATAGTAGCCATTTTAGGAGTAGAAACTTTTTATGGTGAAAGACAAGGTGATTATCGTGTTATGGATGCCTTAACCACACTGGCCTTTGACTACCCACCGCGACAAAAATTCTTCCGAAAAGAGTTAGCAGACTATTTACGCCTAACCCGCGAACACCACATAGCACCTCTATCCTTAAAAGGCTCCTATGCAGGCGCCATAGGCATGCCACAGTTTATGCCTAGTAGTTATAGACGATATGCTGTTACTTATGAAGGCCCGCACCACATCAATTTGCAAAAAGATAATAATAACACCATGGCCAGCGTGGCGAACTATTTGAAGGAAAATGGTTGGCAACGCGATAAACCTATTATGGCTAAAACAGTCGTCACCAAGAAAAGTGCGCTGAAGACCATAGTACCGAATGTGCCGCCTACTAAAACCTTAGGTGAATTGCGTGCGCTAGGTTTTAAAGTCGATAGCAAATACAGTTCGACATTAAAGGCGAATATTGTGCAATTGACTGCGCCAGATGGGCAGCTGTACGAGATGGGCTTTAATAATTTTTACACCATCATGCGTTACAACACCAGCGTTAATTACGCCATGGCAGTGTATATGCTAAGCAGTGTATTAGATGAATGCTGGCAGGAAAAGCTGACGAGTTGTAGCATTGCGTGATGATGATATTGACGCTCGCTTGTAGGGGCGGGGAGCTCACCGCCCAGAATCAACGCGCATAATTACGGATGCATATAAATGGTTACCAAGCGCTTCGTTTCAGGGCGCTTCACGAAGCGCCCCTACAATAGATCACAGCACTAGCTCTTCTTATTTTCCATCAAGGCCTTATACTCAGGCGAATCAGGGTAATTATAAGCTAATACTTGCAAGGCTTTATTCGCTGGCTCTTCTAGATCCAATTGTCTATAGGATTTCACCATTAATGCCAAAGCAGGAATAACGGCCGGAGCTTGTTGATAATCTTTCACTACGTCATTGGCGCGATTGGCGGCAGCGACATAAGCGCGATGATCATAGTAGAATTGAGCAATGTTCAGTTCGGATTGCGCTAAAGTATTGCGCAAATAAATCATGCGACTACGTGCTGCTGGTGCATATGGGCTATAAGGATAATTGAGCACCAATTGGTTAAAATCGTTAAAGGCTTCTTTAACCGAGCCTAAATCACGCGTAGAAATATCCAATTGCACTATACCCGAGCCTAAACCACGATTAACTGTGGTATTGGCAACCCCTTTCATATAATAAGCATAATCTACATGCGAACTACGTGGGTATAGGTGTATAAAGCGATCGGCTGCCGCGGCGGACATAGCGTAATCGTTTGTCTTATAATAAGCATAAATAATATTGAGCTGCGATTGCTCTTCATAAGGGCTAAAAGGATACAAAGCATCTAAACCTTCGAAACGATCTACGGCATCTTGATAGCTACCTTTTGCCAAAGAAGCCTCACCGCCATTAAAAATAGTCTCAGCTGACTGGCCTTTATAAATATCGGCTGGTGTTTTCACATCGTCCGAGCACGCGGCAAGGAAGAGCACTACTAATGCTAAAATGAGCCGTTGTTGTTTTTTCATTATTAATCCTTAGTTACTGAGGTTGCGCTATTACAATCACGCGCCAAAGCGCATTATACGAAAATTTGCGCCAAAAAACAGGTTTAAACTCAGCGAAAATGAACTATTTATCCCAGATCTGTATACGGAATATACTTATTGTTCGCTTTTGCTTGCAATCTCCTGCCAATACAGCCAAAATCGGCCCTATAGAAAAAATCAGATAACAATCATGTCTAAAATAGAACCAAATGAACCTTTATCCGCCATAGTTCCCATAGAATGGGCTGGCTACAGATTAGATCGTGCCGCAGCCTTATTGTTTGACCAATTCTCACGCAGTCTATTGCAAAAGTGGATAAAATCGCAACAGTTATTATGTGATGGCCACGCTTTAAAAGGCAAAGAACTATTAAAAGGTGGCGAATGTTTAAGCCTAAGTCCCACGGCCTTAGAAGAAACTACCGCCAAAGCAGAAGCCATAGACCTCAACATTCTCTATGAAGACGATAGCATTTTAGTCATCAACAAGCCAGCGGGTTTAATTGTACACCCCGGTGCTGGCAATCCCGATCACACCTTGGTCAATGCCCTGCTACACCATTGCCCATCTTTAAGTACCTTGCCGCGTGCGGGATTAGTGCATCGTTTAGATAAAGATACCAGCGGCTTGTTGGTCATTGCCAAGACCTTGGTCACCCACACGCATTTAATACGACAAATGCAAAAGCGCTTGGTTAAACGTGAATATTTGGCTTTGTGTCAGGGCATGATCACCGCGGGCGGCACTATAGATGCGCCTATAGGACGGCATCCACAAGCACGCACACGCATGGCAGTGACAGACGGTGGTCGTGAAGCGATTACTCATTATCGCGTGCTAGAACGTTTTCGCGCACATACTTTATTGAGAGTGCAATTAGAAACAGGACGTACACATCAAATTCGCGTGCATCTGGCGCATATACATCATCCCATTGTAGGCGATGCCACTTATGGCGGCCGCCCTAAATTTCCGCGTCAGGCCGATATCGCTTTGGTAGAAGCTTTGCAAAATTTTCATCGCCAAGCTTTGCACGCAACGCATTTGGCCTTAACGCACCCTGTTAGTGATGAAACACTGTCTTGGACAGTACCTTGTCCTGAGGATATGCTGGATTTGATTCGTTTATTGCAAAACGATGTTAAAAAAAACAAAGGACGGTAAAAACCGCCCTTTATCCTGCCCTTACATCCCTGAAATTGGTCTTGTGCTTAATCCTTAAGCGAGTCAATCATCCTTAAACGCGTACCTCCATTCTGTACGCCTAGCCATCCTCCTGAGTTTGCACGTCCTGTGCAGATATTCTCTTCCATGACTGTGTATGTCCTATACACGGTTTCAGGATAGAACAGTCAGTAATTGTTTGCAAATACGACACATGGTCGACCGGCAGCTGTTTTAGTGTACGATTTTTTGAAAAATCAATGAGTTACAGCAAAAATGGTTGTTTTTAATCTGATCATTTTGAGAATTTTCGTACAAGCTTTTCGGCTGTTTGGACTTTTTTGTTTTCTTTTTAATCAATAATTTGCGTAGGTTAATTTGAGCATAAAGTCTGTTATATGTATAGTCAAGTGTACATAATCGTGTTGTTGGAGATTTATAATGCGTGAGAAAATATTGTTTTTACCCAGTGCATGGAGCAATGAGTTGGTTTTTCAACCGCAGATTACAGCTTTAAGCTGCAATTATGATATTGAAATTATCGATACCGCACGTTTTGATACTATTAGCAAAACTGTAAAATACATCATTAGTAACTATAAAAATATTCATTGTTTAATAGGGTTATCATTGGGCGGGTTTGCAGTACTTGAATTAATTGCTGACTATCCTGATTTTGCGGCTCGAGCTATATTAATGGGCACACAAGCACATGCACTAGATGATGAGAGTAAACTATTCTACAGCAATATTATTCAACAAGTAGAACAAGGAAAATTAGCTGAATTATGTTTACTTTTTGCAGATGTCGTTACTGGAGAAGCAAGTAAAAATAATCAAAAATTAATGGATTTCATCAAAAAAATACCATTACTAGTGGGAAAGCAAGGGTGTATTAATCATCACAAGGCCGCTATTAGTTATCAAGATCAAACGCATAAATTAAGAACTATACGTAGCAGAGTGCTTCTCTTATGCGGTGAAGAAGATAAAGGTACTCCACTTAGTTTTCATGAAACATTGGCAAACAATATCTCAGATGCAACATTGATTGTTGTGCCTGATTCTGGCCATTTTGCGACGCTTGAGCAACCTGAAATGGTTAATCAACATCTTTGTGACTGGCTGAGAAAAAATTAAAAAGTGCGAAGTGACTTTAATGTAAGTACTTGAGAAACATGGAGCTGGCGGACCGAATCGAACGGACGACCGGCTGATTACAAATCAGCTGCTCTACCTACTGAGCTACGCCAGCTAAAAACAAGATGCCTGGGGCCATCATAAAGATGGCGGAGTGGACGGGGCTCGAACCCGCGACCCCCGGCGTGACAGGCCGGTATTCTAACCAACTGAACTACCACTCCGCAAATATACTCTACGCATTTGCTTCTTAGGCTTTGTTGCCTCGCCTAATAATCAACTGCTGTGAGGCGTCAATCCTCTTCTTGTAAGTGGTGGGTGCTGAGGGTCTCGAACCCCCGACCCTCGCCGTGTAAAGGCGATGCTCTACCAACTGAGCTAAGCACCCGTTTTGCCTACAAACAAGAGACGCCATTTATACCAATCTATCCCGCCCACGTCAAGGCATTATTCGCCTTTTTTGAACTAAAAAGTGTTTTAGCCCTTAAATTGAGCATAACTATTCAACGTCTAGAACTCCCCGCTACTTTGAAATAGCAGATTGATGTGGATTTACTCAATACAAGGCTCAATAGTGATGGCGGGGTGTCACGGTGATTGGGCCCCCCGGCCGCGCGCAGGCACGAGCACGGCGGGGATATCACCGGGACAGGACCACGCCAGCTAGGAATCATAATAACGATCTACGATCTGCTCAATATATGACTAAGATCATGACTTTAATCTATAAGGATAAAATGATATAATCGCCTAAAACAATAGGATAATAAATATGCCCTTAGTCGCGCCACTTGCACAATTTCCTCTTTTTTACTGTGTAAAACACCCCTTAATTGCACATAAATTATCCTTGTTACGCGATAAAAAAACGCCCGCAAAGATTTTTCGCGAATTGGTCGCTGAAATTACATTGCTGATTGCCTATGAAGCGACTCAAGATTTAAGCTTAAGCGAGGTATCCATTACTACGCCCTTAGAAACTATGCTGACTCCTATGCTCACAGACAGATACCCGGTCATTGTGCCTATTTTACGTGCGGGCCTAGGAATGACCGAAAGTTTTTTACAACTCATTCCTGAAGCTAGAGTGGGTCATATAGGCTTATATCGTGATGAAGAAAGCCTACAACCGAAGCAATATTATTTTAAAATTCCACAAAAAAGTGAAAACAGTGCTTATTTTATTTGCGACCCCATGCTGGCCACGGGCGGTTCTATCGCCAAAGCAATTAGCCTATTAAAAGAACGCGGCATACAGCGTATCACCTTCGTTTGCTTGGTGGCTGCACCGGAAGGAGTGGCGGTAGTGGCCTCAGCACATCCCGATGTCAAAATATACACGGCATCTTTAGATAGGCAATTGAATGAACATGGTTATATTTTACCGGGCTTAGGCGATGCAGGGGATCGCTTATTTGGTACTAAATAATATGACTACTTCTTTGTCTTTACCTAAAGATTGCCTGCAGCGTTTTATTCTTAAAAATCTACACGTACGTGGTCAATGGATCCACCTAGATCGTGCTTATACTGCTATTCAATCCATACATCCGTATCCAATCACAATACGTATGTTGATAGGCGAAGCTTTGGCGGCCAGCGCACTTATTTCCAGCACATTAAAATACGAAGGTCGCACCACTTTGCAAATAGAAGGCCCGGGCGCTATAAAATTATTGTTGGCACAATGTAATCATTTGTTTCATTTGCGCGGTTTAGCCAAGTGGGATGAAGATATTGATCTCGCGTCCACCACGCCCCTATTTTCTAAGGCACAATGCTTAATCAGCATCACGCAAGCAGCCTCACAAGAAACCTATAGTGGCATAGTCCCTTTAGAATACGATAATTTGGCCTTGTGTTTGGAAAGTTATTTTCAACAATCCGAACAACTGCCTACAAAATTCTATTTTGCCTCTACCCACGAACACATTGTAGGCTTGATGTTGCAAAGCTTGCCCGATGATGCTATGACCGAAGATATGTGGCAACACGTCACTTGTTTAGCCGATACCCTAACCCAACCCGAATTATTGAGCGTAGCGCCCATGGCCTTAATGCATCGATTGTTTCATGGCGAAGAAATGCAATGGTTTGTAGAAAGTCCGGTTGAATTTAAATGCTCTTGTTCTAAAGAAAAAAGTGAACAAGCAGTGATTACCTTTGGCGAAGAAGAAGTCATGGATGTTTTTAACAGTACTCCTACTTTAGTGGTGAATTGCGAATTTTGCCATCAAAGCTATGAGTTTGACAAAATTGATGCATATCGTATATTTCACCCATTGCCTGATTCATCACAATCCTCACATTAGGACTAACCATGATTACATTACAGGAATACAATGGGTTCAGTGAAAAATTAATCGCTGACCTTAAAGAGTTGGTTGCTGCCTGTAAGGCAGTCGATGGTTATGCACCCATGTTATACTGGGAAGTACTTAAACTCAAACGAGAGACGCCGGGCGATTACTGCTTGTATCAAAACAATAAAATGATTGGTTATTTAAGCACTTTTAGCTTTGAAGATTCCCTTATTGAAATCTCCTTTGCCGTTCATCCCGATTTTCGCAATCAAAGTTTATTTGAAGAGTTATTAGAATATGCTCGTGATCATTTGCAAATGATACAATACGATGCTTTATTACTCTCGACTGGCGAACAAGATAGTGGCTTAGTGAATACTTTCACCCGTTTAGGCGCCAAAAAAACGCATTCAGAATATATTTTAAGGCGGGATAACATTGCTGCAGAAGAATTTTCCTTTACCGACCCTATAGAATTAGTGCAAGGACAAAAGAAAGCGGATGGATTGCGTCTGGCAGAAGTTCATGCGCGTTGCTTTGGTTCTAATCTGGAATTGATGACGGAACGCTTTACTAAAACCATAACCATGCCCAATAGACGCAGTTTTCTAGCCTTGCATCACGGCGAAGTCATAGGGGCAGCACATGTGCGTATAGAATCTAATGGCTCTGCTTGCTTACATGATATAGGCATTGTACCAGAGAAACAGCATTTTGGCTTTGGCCTGCAGTTATTAAAATTGGTTTTAAATACCTTAATTGCCGACGGCCAAACTCATTTTCATATGATGGTAGCCGCAAATAACGAAAGAGCCTTAAGGCTATACCAGCGCTGTCATTTCAGTGTAGGACACGCCTATCAGTTTTGGCGTATAGACAAGCATTTTACCTTCCCACCGCATTATACTCTGCCGAAAAGGAAACATTAAGGTCAATCTTCTTCTTGTAACTACTCACGCCTTTGTCAAAAAAGCCCGAGCAAGCTCAAAAGCGCGCGCGGGCTTATCTAGGCTATCTATTAGTGGATACGATCACAACTCTGAATTTCACAGCGACTGGTATGTCTTTCACAATAATTCAAGGCATGGTCACGTGCTTTGTCACGATCTGAGCCCGTATCTCTATAACGGCGATCGTCTCGGCCACGGGCGACACAGCGCCAATCCTTATTACCACCCCAGTTATAATTATTGTCAAAATACCCGTTGTTACCACCAACTGAAACACTGGGGCCCGGAGTAGCAATATTGACATCTGCAAAAGCATTTTGCGCGCCTACTACACCTAACACCAAAGCAACAGCTAACCATAAAGACTTGTTTTGTATTTTTTTCATACTCACCCCTAAATAAATAAACTAAGACTCGAACCTTGATTATACCCTTTTTTAGGGGTCAATGCTAGAAAAGCTAATTCCCTGGCTTTTCTGCCACCCCAGTTTCTATCGCGGCTTTTTTAACCGCTTCAGCCACCGCTAAAACCACACGCGTATCAAACACGCTGGGAATAATGTAATCTGCGTTTAGATTTTCCGGTTCAATCACGTTAGCAATAGCATGCGCTGCAGCCAATTTCATGGCTTCGTTAATATCACGCGCACGCACGTCTAAAGCACCGCGAAATATGCCAGGGAAAGCCAAGACGTTGTTGATCTGGTTAGGATAATCGCTACGACCCGTTGCCATAATGGCCACATAATCGCGCGCCACTTCAGGCATGATTTCAGGTGTAGGATTAGCCATAGCAAATACGATAGGATCTTTAGCCATAGCGCGCACATCGTCTACACTCAACAAATTTGGCGCGGATAAACCTACAAACACATCCGCACCGCGCAATACTTCAGCAATGGAGCCGCTTTCATCGTTTGGATTGGTCATTTCCAAGAAACTTCGTTTAACCGCATCTAAATCCTGACGAGATTTACAAATAGCACCCTTACGATCACAACCGATAATGTTTTTAACACCTAAATTCAACAACATTTTAGTACAAGCCACGCCCGCCGCACCCACACCACTCACCACAACCTTTAAATCAGCAATGGGTTTTTTAACGATTTTTAAAGCATTGATAAGACCCGCGGTAAAGACTATGGCGGTACCGTGTTGGTCGTCGTGAAAAACTGGAATGTCTAATTCTTGTTTCAAGCGTGTTTCTATTTCAAAGCAACGCGGTGAAGAAATGTCTTCTAAGTTAATACCACCAAATACCGGCGCAATACGCTTAACGGTGGCAATGATTTCTTCTACGTCTTTGGTATCTAAACAAATAGGGAATGCGTCGACGTCGGCAAAATCTTTAAACAACATCGCTTTACCTTCCATAACCGGCAAAGCTCCCAAAGGACCTATATCACCCAAGCCCAATACTGCTGTGCCATCAGTCACCACCGCCACCATATTGCGCTTGATCGTTAGGTTGTAGGCGCGTTTGGGATCTTCATGTATCGCCATACACACCCGTGCTACGCCTGGGGTATAGGCCATGGATAAATCATCGCGGTTTTTAATGGGCACTTTGCTGTTTACGCAGATCTTACCGCCTATATGCATCAAAAAAGTGCGATCTGAATAATGTACTACATGTACTTCGTCTATGGCATTCAAAGCAGCAACAATAGTTTCCATATGATTGGCATCTTGTGCATACAAGGTCAAATCGCGGATGCTGTTACCTTCTTCAAAACGAATGATATCCATTGCGCCTATCGAGGCATCACAAGCAGCAATCACCGTCATCACTTGTGACAATAACGCTGCATCGTGTCTTAATTTAAGACGTACTATAAAAGAATTACTCGCATTAAAACTCATGATTATATTTCCTAGTTGTAAATATTATTGATCTCTGACCACAGCCCTGTGGCTATTTCTGTGTCACCGGGATGATTAAAATCACACCAGGTAACATGTCCTACTTTTCGTCCAGGGCGTGCTGTTTTACCATAATCATGATAATACGCCCCAGAATACGATAAAATACGCTCGCAAGGCGGCAGTTGCCCTATACAATTGTAAAGATGACTTGTTGCAATTGCTTCTGTAGTGCCTAAGGGCCAATGCAATAGTGCACGTAAATGATTGGCAAATTGGCTGGTCGTAGCCCCTTCGATAGTCCAATGGAATGAATTATGCACCCGCGGTGCCATTTCATTAATGAGCAAATCATCGCCCACTATAAAAAATTCTATTGCTAACACACCTACATAAGTAAAATGATCTAAAATACGCTCGACTATGTCATTGGCTTTTTTCTGCATAGAGCGATCTGGGTAAGGTGCTCGTGAATACGCCAACATGCCATGTTGGTGTTGATTGTAGGTTAATGGATAATGTTTTATCTTACCATCGTGATCTCGTACACTTAATAGCGAGCATTCGCCGTCATGTTGTAACCATTGCTCTAAAATATACTCTCTATCCCAGGAGAGCGATAAACCGGATAGATCGCCATCGCCATTTAAACGGTATTGCCCTTTGCCATCGTAACCTAGCGTCGTTGTTTTTAACACACAAGGGTAACCCAATAAGGACACAGCATCTCGTAGTTCTGCTTCGTTATGGACTATGACAAATTCGGCTGTTTGTATCCCCAATTGCCTACAAAATGTTTTTTCTAAGTTACGATTTTGCATCATCGCCAATGCGCGTCGCGATGGATATACTTCTATACCATGGCTTGCCAAAATATCGGTTGCGGCTAAGGGAATGTTTTCGGTTTCATAGGTAATGACATCACAGCCACGGGCCCAGGCTAATAAGCTTTCCTCATCTTCAAAACTGCCCTGCACGGTTTGCGTTACAGCTGCCGCTGAGCTTGTATCATTAGCATCATAGCAAATGGTTTTCACGCCTAATTCATGTGCAGCCAGAGCCAGCATTCTCGCCAGTTGGCCTGCTCCTAAAATGCCTACCGTTTTCGTCATGTAGCGCTATCTCTGGGATCTAGATGCGCCAATACTTGTTCCGTTTGTTGTAGCCTATAGTGCGTTAATGCTTTGTGTAGTGCAGTATCATTTAGCGCCAATATTTCTGCTGCAAATAAAGCAGCATTGATGGCGCCAGGACGACCGACGGCAAAAGTAGCTACCGGCACACCGCCGGGCATTTGCACTATAGAAAATAAAGCATCCAATCCCTGCAAAGGAGTTGCTTCCACTGGCACACCCAATACGGGCACAATGGTTTTTGCTGCCAACATACCAGGTAAATGTGCTGCTCCACCCGCACCCGCAATGATGATTTTCAAACCACGTGCACTGGCAGTAGCCGCATAGTCAAATAAACGATCTGGTGTGCGATGGGCCGAGACTATAGTCACTTCATGCGAGATAGACAAAGCATCTAACGTTTCGCTGGTATGCTGCATACAGGTCCAATCGGACTTAGAACCCATCACCACTGCGATTAGAGGTTTAATGGCCTGTTTAGACGACATCTTCGTGCACTACTTCAACTGCTTCAATCATCACATCGTTTTGAGGCACATCTTGATGGCCTGAACGAGAATGCGTCGCAACTTGTTGGATTTTGTCTATGATATCCATGCCCGCAACCACTTCACCAAATACACAATATCCCCAACCATCGCGGCTAGGCTCTTTGAAATCTAAGAAAGCATTGTCGGCAACATTAATAAAAAATTGTGCCGTCGCAGAATGCGGGTCAGCTGTACGTGCCATGGCAATCGTACCGCGTGTATTCTTAGCGCCTTTATTAGCTTCATTTTCAATAGCGGCGCGAGTCTTTTTTTGCTGAAATTCTGTGTCAAAACCGCCACCTTGGATCATAAAACGCGGGATAACTCTATGAAAAATAGTACCATTGTAAAAACCTTCTTTCGCATAGGCTATAAAATTAGCCACGGTAACTGGGGTTTTATCTTCATGTAGGCGTAGCTCTATATCGCCATAGTTTGTCTTAATTTTAATCATATCTGCTCCTTTTCTACCTGAGATTGCTTCTTTGCTAAGCTTTTACGCAATAATGGCTTCATTGTCAAGCCTTGAACCAATATAGAAAAAACCACTACTGCATAAGTCATCGTGAGAATCACTTCGCGCTCCGCCATAGCGGGCAAAGCCAAGGCTAAAGCCACCGCCAAGCCGCCGCGCAATCCCCCCCACGTTAAAATATAAATCATATAAGGACAATATTCTTGCCGCCTCTTAAAAAAGGTCATCGGCGTAGCCACGCACAACCAGCGTACGATTAATACCAACGGAATAACCGCAAGCCCTAGCAACAAACCTGCCAGATGTACATCTAGTATCAATAGTTCTAAACCTATCAATAAAAATAAAACCGCATTTAAAACTTCATCGATGACCTCCCAAAAAGTATCCAAGCTCTCGCGCGTTTTTGTAGACATATAAAAATAACGGCCTTGATTGCCGATGAACAGGCCAGCCACCACCATTGCTAAAGGGCCAGAAACATGCAACCATTCCGCAAAAGCATAACCGCCACTGACTATAGCCAAGGTAACTAAGATTTCAATCTTGTGATCGTCTATAGGTTTTAATAGGAAATACGTTAAAAAGCCTAAACCGGCGCCGTAAATCATGCCGCCTACCGCTTGTTGTAAGAACAAGGCGCTCACACTCGTAAAAGTTAATGGCTTGCCGCTAAAAGCCAATTGATACAGTGATAAAAATATAACGATGCCCACACCATCATTAAATAAAGATTCCCCTTCTAAAAACACACTCATCTGTCGTGGTGCATTTAAAGATTTAAATAAAGCTAACACTGCGATAGGATCGGTAGGAGAAATCAAAGCGCCAAATAACAAACAATAAATAAAAGTTAAGTGAAAACCAAACAAAGGTACTAAGTAGTACACTAAAATGGCTACCAATGCCGTAGATACCACTGTGCCTAATGATGCTAACAAGCCTATTTCCCATTTGCGCGCCTGCAAATGGCTGATATCGATATTCAAAGCACCGGCGAATAATAAAAAGCTTAACATGCCATTTACCAGCAATTCATGAAAATCAACCTTAACCAAAACCAGTGATAAAGCATTTTTAGATTGCACTAGGCCAAATTTACCGGCAATAATCAACATTAAAGATAAAGCTAAAGAAGCGGCCATAATGGCAATGACTGCGGGCAGACGAATAGTACGATAATTGATATAAGCCACTGCAACAGCAAAGGTTAGCACCGCGGCTAGTATACTAAAAAGACTCATTTTTCCCCCATAACTGCCGATTTTGGCCATTATGACATATACTGTAGTAAACAACAAAAGGTTGCGGAAATTATAATGAAAAAGACTATATTAATTCTATACACGGGCGGCACCATAGGCATGGCGAAAACGGCCACCGGTTACCAGCCCACCGCTGGTCTATTATCCAAACTCATGGCCGAAGATCGTGCTTTTAGTCATAAAGATATGCCCAATTATGATATAGTCGAATATACGCCACTGATTGATTCTTCCAATATGACCTTGCATCATTGGAATATCTTGGCCAAAGACATCATCAAAGCGTATGAGGATTATGATGGCTTTATCATCTTACACGGTACGGATACCATGGCTTACACTGCTTGTGCCCTATCGTTTATGCTCGATGGTCTAAACAAACCGGTGATCTTAACCGGCGCTCAAGTGGCTTTGACCGAAGCCCATTCCGATGCCAGAGAAAATTTGATTTCAGCCTTGCTGCTCGCCAGCCGTTATTGCTTTCCTGAAGTCACTATCTTGTTTAATCATTATCTATTACGCGGTAATCGCGCTCATAAAATCGATGCGATAGGCTACAATGCTTTTTTATCACCGAATTATCCGCCTTTAGCTGAAGTGGGAAGTGAATTATTAGCGCACACCGAACTTTTTTGCCCTACCGATGCCAAAGCACTCACATTACATAAATATAAGCCTATTCCTCTGGCTCATTTTCGTTTTTTCCCTGGATACAGCTTAGAGTTCTTAGATACCTTGTTGCACCATCCGCTACGCGCACTGTTGTTACATACTTATGGCAGTGGTAATGTCCCCACTATAGATAAAAATTTATTTTCATTATTGGAACAAGCGAGCTCACGTGGTGTAGTCGTCGCCAATTGTTCGCAATGCTTGAAAGGTCATGTGAATATGACCAGTTAT
This sequence comes from Gammaproteobacteria bacterium, assembly GCA_044369355.1. Classification (GTDB taxonomy): domain Bacteria; phylum Pseudomonadota; class Gammaproteobacteria; order UBA1113; family UBA1113; genus VFKP01. The sequence continues at coordinate 25,083 of JBIPMB010000007.1, forward strand.
GCCACTGGCCAAGCTCTGCAAGAAATAGGTGTTATCTCAGCACAGGACATGACTCCAGAAGCGGCCACGGTCAAATTACAATTCTTATGCAGCATTTCCAATGATTCTAACTGGATACGGCAGCAATATGGTCGTAGTCTACGTGGAGAACTGAGTGTTTAGATTTTATCGTATTCTTCCAAACTCAGCTTACGCGCTTCATCGCTCAACATGACGGGAATATCGTCGCGTATAGGATAGGCCAGCTTATCGGCCTTGCAAACCAATTCTTTAGCCGTTTTATGGTAAACTAATTTACCTTTACAAACCGGACACACTAAAATTTCAAGCAATGCGTGATCCATGAATACCCCCTCAGGTAAGAGTACAAAAAAATGACATTTAATACTTCAGCAATAGACCCTAGTTGGCTTCCTTTAGTACAAAGTGCCTTTGCAGAAGTCTGCCCCGATTATAAGCATAGCTTGCTGGAAAATCCAAATTGGCTACCAGGACCCACAGCCCTGTTCAATGCTTTCTCACTACCATTCTCTCAGTTAAAAGTCATTTTATTTGGCGAATCGCCCTATCCTCGGGCCATTTCCGCTAATGGCTATGCCTTTTACGATGCCAGTGTGGATAATTTATGGAGTGACTCCGGGCTTTCCAAAGCCATCAATCGCGCCACTTCATTGCGCAATATCTTAAAAATGTTATTGTTGGCCGAGGGAGCATTAGCTGCAGATGATTTATCACAGCCCGCAATTGCAGCACTGGATAAATCAAAATTTATACAAACCTTACCGCAATTATTCGCCGCTTTAGAGAGAAATGGGTTTTTACTTCTCAATGCCTCTCTAGTATTGTCAGAAACCCCGGTACAAAAAGATACCAAGGCCTGGCAACCCTTTATGTCCAAACTATTGACCTTAATCGCAGAAAAAGCACCTCAGACTGAATTGCTGTTATGGGGTCGTTTGGCACAGTTAATTGATGATTTCCCCGCCAGCAGCTGTTTTCACCGCCATTATGCCGAACATCCTTACAATTTATCCTTTATCCATAACCCAGAGGTATTAAACTATTTTAGACCGCTGCATTTGTTGCGCAAAACATAATCTATAAAATTGCTCTTTTCTTGATTTCAGTCTATGATATAGCGTATGTTTTAGACTGTGGAGATAATTATCGATGCGTGCGTTATTAATAGAAGATGATGAAGACTTAGGGGAAATCATTCGTACTGCTTTAGCTAGAGAAGGCAATACTGTCGATTGGGTAAAAGATGGTCAAGCGGCCATCAGCGCCTTATCCACCGAAAATTTTGACATCGCTATATTGGATTTAGGTCTGCCCAAAATTTCTGGCTTAGAAGTTCTACGTACCGTGCGCAATCAAGGCAATTCTATCCCCATTTTAATCCTCACCGCTCATGAAACCATAGAAGAACGGGTCAAAGGCTTAGACATGGGTGCCGACGATTATATGGTCAAACCCTTCGATTTAGACGAATTATCCGCACGTATACGTGCCATGCGCCGCCGCGACTCTGGGCGCGCCAATCCCCTTATTATGTATAAAGGTATCCAGTTGGATCCCGCCGCACATGCGGTTGAATTTGACAATCACTCTTTCAGCTTACCACGGCGCGAATTTGCTTTATTGCAAAAGTTATTAGAAAATCCGGGTAAGGCTTTGTCGCGCGAACAATTAACACAAAGTATTTACAGCTGGGATGAAGATGTGGACTCAAACGCGCTAGAAGTACATATCCATAATCTGCGTAAGAAATTTGGCAATGACATGATTCGCACTATACGTGGCGTAGGATATATGATTGAAAAAGATGAATCATGACCTATTCGATTAGAAAATTTTTAGTCATAAACCTCCTAATTTGGATTATGTTAGCTACGACTTTGACGGTGATCGGTAATTACATCTTAGACCAAAGAGATATT
>JBIPMB010000199.1:0-3278 GCA_044369355.1 Gammaproteobacteria bacterium
TACCGCCGCAGGTCACTACGGTTAGGCTTGAGAGCAATGTGTCTGAGGCCAGCGTAAGAGCCCTATCAGAGCGTGTTACTCGGGCTGAGCTTAGAGGGAATGTACCTGAGGCCAGCGTAAGAGCCCTACCGCCGCAGGTCACTTGGGTTAGCCTTAAAGGGAATGTGCCTGCGGCCAGCGTAAAAGCCCTACCGACGCATCTTACTGCGGTTGTGCTGGTGGGCAATGTACCCGAGGCCAGCGTAAGAGCCCTACCGGCGCAGGTTACTGCGGTTGTGCTGGTGGGCAATGTATCTGAGGCCAGCGTAAGAGCCCTACCGCCGCATGTTACTGCGGTTGTGCTGGTGGGCAATGTACCCGAGGCCAGCGTAAGAGCCCTACCGGTGCAGGTTATTGCGGTTGAGCTTAGAGGGGATGTGCCTGAGGCCAGCGTAAGAGCCCTACCAGCGCAGGTCACTACGGTTAGGCTTGTGGGCAATGTGCCTGAGGCCAGCGTAAGAGCCCTATCAGAGCATGTTACTCGGGCTGAGCTTAAAGGGAATGTACCTGAGGCCAGCGTAAGAGCCCTACCGGCGCAGGTCACTGCGGTTAGGCTTGAGAGCAATATGGCTGTTCAAAGGCAAAGGAGCCTGGAGATTAGAAGATCTTTGTCAGAGGTTTCTTTAGTTGAACATAGTCATATTCCAAGTGGAATAGATGTATTAGCGTTTGCCTGCAGAACTCAAGAAGTAAAACAAGAAGCATCGATTTATAATTCTAATTATATGTTTCCGCTCCCGCAAGAGAATAAGCGCAAAAGAAATGAAGGTCCGCTTCCGAGGGAGAATAAGCGCAAAAGAAATGAAGGTCCGTCCGTTTGAGGATAATAAATCTATGAAAGGTAGATTTCCCATGGTCAATATGGGCAATAATGGAGAAATTTCTAATATTTTTCATACATTTAGACTATACATCGGCCTTTTTAGGGTACAGCGGTCATTTTACGGCCTAATGGGCTATTAGAACCTATAAAAAAATTCTCACATAGTGTTTGTAAACTAAAAGTAAGCTAGATATTTTAAACAGTTGTAAGATAAGAATTAATTTTAGGGTGCATTATTAAATAGATAATAAAAGTATTAATAAAGTTAAAATAACAGAGTAAATTTGATGATTTGGCTAGAGGGATATTTTTACAGGGAACGATAGTTAAATCCTAGAAATAAGGCTAATTTTTCTAATTTTAGCGTTTTTTTATTGCAATGGCACCTAAATTGTTTTATACTTACCCAGGCGTATGTAAATTATATAGCTTATATTTAGGAAATATACTGTTTCAAAAGCAGTTACCTAAACAATTTGTGTCGCCATAAATCTTTAATTAAAACAATAACTATTTGCGAGTAAAAAATGACGCCAGCATCTGCTTTAACACGTTATTATGGATCACTACTATTTAACAAAGCGGCCACGCTGAGTAGCGTACGTTTAGCATCGTCAGAACAGAACACAGTTCGTTTCGAGCCTTATTTCTCTGAGGACTCGCGGGTGATCATTCCGGTTAGTTTTAACCGATATGTTGTAGATAACGATATTTCTATTAAAAAAGCAAAAGAATATGATCATTTCTTAGAAACTCTTTTCAAACGAACTGCTTATCTTTTACGTTCCGGGCTTGTATCTAGTGTAGATGTTTTAGCTACGGGCGATTTACAGAAGATTAATTGGCCTACTACTTTAGCGGAAAAAGTTGAACAACATTTTTTTAATACTCATACGTCCTCATTAGCTAGCCAATCTAATTGTTATACATGGAATGAATGGATAGCTAACAGAGGAAAGACCATATTTGAAGAAAGGTATAAAAATATTGTTAGCCAATCAGCAGAAGGTTCTAACTGGTATGACTTAATGTTAAGGACGCAAAATAGTTTGAAAATAAGTACAGCTATTGAGCAATCTGTAGAGTATCAGCGCAGAGAATACGCAGCAATAACGCTCATGGATAAATATACACATCTAGTATATGCTGGGCCAATGTCTCTTGCTTGGATTTATTTATATCATGAATATAGCAATCTGCCAATTTTTTCACAAGCTAGGCTTGAAAAATTGCAAAATAAAACTATTGAGCCTAATGATGCGAAAGAGGTTACACAGATGGTACTATCAAATATGAAAAGAATATTAACTAGTCCCAATTTTCCTCCGGATAGTAAGAAAGAGTTTATTGACATAGGTATGGGACTATTTTACACTTATGGAAGCGATGGCGCTTTTTTAAATCGAAAAAAAATAAAAAACGATAATAGCAAAGAGTTTATTCCCTCCCTTAAACCGACATAAGGGATGAATTTATTTTGTAAAATAAGAAAGGGAGTTTTATAAATGATAGACATAAAAGATCGTGTTATAGAGCAAAGTGCTGGAAATCTATACTGGAAAGACAGGAACTGTAAGTATCTTGGGTGCAATAAACCCTTTGCCACCATTTGTGGTTTAGAATCACCTGATGAAATTGTGGGTAAAACAGATTATGAACTATTTCTGCCCCTTTTAGGTGAAAAAGGTGTTGAAAACCTACTAGAAATTGACAAAAAAGTTATTAATCACAGAGAAACAATTGTTTGCGAAGAAACAGGGGTAAATGAAAAAGGAGAAATAGCTATTTATTTATCAAAAAAAGCTCCTCTTCTAGATGAAATAGGCCATGTTATTGGGGTAATAGGCACTTCAATTGATATCACGAAAGAAAAGCAAGCCGAAGTTTTAAAAACCGAATTCATACAAAATATGCAACATGATATTCGCACGCCTTCAGCTGGCCTTTGGGGTGTGCTAGACTTTTTAGCTAGAACAGAAACCGACGACATAAAGAAAGAAGCGTTGGATATGGCTCTTAATGCCAGTAAAAGGTTGTTGGATCTGTGTAATGACGTAGTTGAATTTAGTGAAGTAGGCGAAACTACTAGACGAATACGAGAAGAACCGGTGGATGTGCGTGATGTTGCTACAAAAGCGGTTGAACTTAACCTTCCAGCGGCTTTTATCAAAGATTTAGTCATTCATTTTAAGGTGGATTCTGTTATTCCACCTTGTATCATGAGCGACGAATTTAGGCTTAGCCGCATTTTAATTAATCTACTAGGCAATGCAATCAAATTTACAGATAAAGGTGAAATATTCGTAAATATTGGCGCTAAACTGGAAAAAGGAGAACGCTACGCCTTACTGAAAATTGAAGTAAGAGACACTGGCATTGGTATTGCTGCAAACAAGATTGATCATATTTATAAAAG
>JBIPMB010000250.1:0-3276 GCA_044369355.1 Gammaproteobacteria bacterium
TTGATTCGGGATTGGGTTTTGTCGTTGGAACTGAAGTCGATCGCCTCGTCTCGTACACGCTAAATCGATCGTGAAGGTTAGCCCTGTTTGTACGGCTCAAGATACCGGAGCTTCTAGGGGTCAGCTAGATCCGTCTTTGATGGTCTGAAGGGTCGCCAATATGCTGCTACTTTACAATCCGGTTCTGTCTATGAGCGATCGGGGCGGTGTTTCTACACGTTTAAATTAGCCCAGATCTTGCGAGGAGTCGATCGCTCCAGTCTTTGGCGGTTTGCAGGATGGTTTCGCGTTCGGTTTCGTCTGTCCAGATGTGTTCCCAGGCGAAGAGCCAGCGGGTGATCAGTCGTTGGAGGTCGCGGAGTTCGATCGCGATTTCGAGGGACACGTCGGGGGCTGCCCAGTCGATAAAGAAGCGGGTTTCGCGGAGGAGATATTCGATTGTTTCGCCTTTTTGGCAAGTGCGACCAAAAGATTGAACTCGGGCGAGGTTTGCTGCGATCCCACCAAGCCGCACATCTGTTCCATCACGTAAGTAACGTTCTTTTTTAGCTTCGAGCTGTTCGAGCATTATGAAAATCTCTTGCGTACAATGCGTTCTACCGTAGAGCGTAGGTCAGAATCTTGAATCTCCATCGACCTGTTGTTCTGACTCGGTCGAATGTTAATCAGTGATTCATATCTGACGAGCTGTTCGTTGGTATCCCAATCGGCTCCCCATATATAACGCTGCTGACTCCCATCTGCTAGCAGTATCTCTTCACAGTCCGCGTGCATTTGACCGCCACCAGCTAGAATCTCACGTTCGATATCGACGGCTAGTTTGATGTATATCTCTAGAGCTTGCAGCATTTCAGCAACTTGTTCGGGGGTTGCCTGAGTGCGGATGATATGGATGGGCATGGGTGTTTTCGGTAGTGGCGCGACTCATCTAAAAGTAGTTTTGTAGGGTGGGCAATGCCCATCATCACGGAACTGAATGCGTGGGCTGATCGCGGTGGGCAGTGCCCACTCTACTGACGCTGTATTGCTTGCCGTTTTGCCTACAACACAGTATGTACTATTTCTTAATTGATTGATTACAGTATGGATGCGTTATTTGACAGTTTTCTTCGTCACTTTGCCCACCTTCTCGTAGGGGCTTAATGTGATCATAAGAAACTGATTTAGCTGAATCTATATATCCATTACAGATGGGACATCGTAATGCCGTAGATAACGAATCTTTGATAAATATAAAGCTCTTCTGATTGTTTGAGAATTGACGACCAGGGTTACACTTTCTTTCGGAGGAAAGAACCTTGCCTTTTTTGCCTGATACCTCGACCAAGAACTGATCGTCTATTTTTTTGCCTTCTAAAATATGATGAATGCACGACTCAAGCATTGCTTTGTACTTTTCAATTCGAGTCTTGTTGACGTACCCTTGTAGGATTTGGGATATCACTTCTTTGTGCACAATAAGCGATTCCTCTAACTCTTGCCGAGCTCGTATAAACTTAGCAAAGAAAGGGCCGTCATTATTTCTGATTCGTTCTGAAACAAGTTGAATAGTCCCCATAAACATTGGAATTGAGTGTCTTCCTGACTCTCCATAGAAATAGACGGCGGGGTGTAATCCCAAGCTTCCATTTCCATTGCCTGTAACACGCTCAATTAACTTGAGAGTGTTTTTTAGCACTTTCAAAGTTTCAGCCCCAGATAGATCTTCAGCATAATCTCCAACACTTATAGGCTTCCCGTCCTGTTTTTTGTTGGCCATGAGCATTAAGTCTATTAGTGTCTTTAATGCACTGCGAACACCTTGTGATCCGCCCAAAGGTAAATCAAGAGTTCTAACGACCGAATGTTTCAAATCAGGCTCGAAAATTTTGTGATGAAGTTCCTTTGCCTCCTTCTTGATAGAAGATGCAACTTCCTCAGGAAAATATGACCAATACTCATGACCTGTAGCCGCTCGAATAACAGCTCTAGCCGCTATTGGAATAGGTCTTTTTCTATGTCGCAACAATAATTCTTCCGTGCTGTCAAGTGGAGTACCTTCAGTATTTATTTTAAAAAAGGAACTTTCCGCCTTTTCTACATCGCCTTTCACCCATTGAATTGGTACTCCTCTTGAGGCAACGGTTTGTAGTTTCTGAATGTCTTGCAAATCTTTTACAGGGTCTATAGATTTTTGAATATTCTTGAGTTTCAACTCAAAGCTTTTCCAACTTCCAATATTAGAGTTAATGAGATTTCTAGTTATAGTTGCAGCTGCTTTTTGTGACTGTGAAATTTCTCTGCCAAAGTATTCATAAGATAATTTTCCATCGCCGTAATCATCATATATCCAAGCTTTGAGAACACTTAGTCTATGACAACCATCAATTACGAATAAAAATGTATTAGATCTCCAGAGAATTACGGATGGTATTAAATCTCCATTAACGAAGCATTCTAGAAGGGAGAAGACTTGATCAGGCTTCCAATGATTGGTCTCTCTTTGGAAGTCTGGCTTGCGAAGTAATTGGCCAGTTAGGCCAGCTTCCATGAAATCTCGAAGTGATATTGTTGCAACATTTTCGTATGATGAGTCTTCGCTAGACTGCATTGCAAAATCTGAGCGCTCAATCATTGCATCTAAATTAACTAAATTTGTCTTAGATCCCATGTTTATACACTTGTAAATTAGAATTACTATTTTCAGGGGGGGCAGGCATTTTCCAGCTCACTGACAATCAAGAACTAGCTCATCAACGCCTCACCGCGTTGATACAACTTCCAAGCGGAATCCGTCCAAGTCCCCTTGACCACAATACCGGAAAAACTCGTCTCCACCAACATCATAACTGCTACTCCGTATACTCCTACAACAACCGCTCGATTTGCTGCTCGTAGCCCTGCCCCCGAGACTCCAACCACTCCAAAAGATCACGATCGAGAATAAACCGTCACCGGAACCCTGGACGAGTCACGCCTAACACCCCGCCGGACAACAGCCTTCGCAAACAGCCCCGGCGTAACCTCCGGACAATCCGACAAATCGATCTCCCGATCCGTCATCGCATCCAGCCGCTGCCAATCAGTTTGAGAATTGCTCAAAATCGACTCGTTGTTCATATTGCGTCGCCTTTCGTGCAGTTGCCTTTCGTTCAGCAAGGTGGGCAAAGCCCACCCTACCGATCGCTAAAAAACTAGCTCACCAACGCCTCACCACGACGATACAACTCCCGCGCATACTCCGTCCACGTACCCTGACCCCAGTAACGGAAACAACTCGTCTCCACCAGCATCACG
>JBIPMB010000345.1:0-3273 GCA_044369355.1 Gammaproteobacteria bacterium
CGCCTCGAAGGGCGGCGAAAAAACTACTTAATCAATCTTAACAATTGAATAAGCTGATTTGCTAATGTAATGATTGCGCTAATGGACGAGATTATAACAATCATAGCTCTCAGTTTTTTCATGGTATCACCCCCTTTCTCGCCTAGAGTGAGACCAGCTGCTCGGGTTCCAAACTAAACAGCTGGACTCAAGCAGACCGAGATTATATCATAAAAGCCCGCTGATTTATTTCAGTGGGTTTTTTGTTGACAAAAAAGCCATGATAGGGGGAGCTTGTCCGCAAAATTAGACAAACTAATCATGATTATAATGTTAGAATCATTCTTTTTAAGGAGATGGCATGATGATGTGTTCGAGTCGCGGTTATACAGAGAACTCTGCTAAACTTTGGGGTGGAAACCTTAAGTGTTTAGCAGAGTAAATAGGTATCAGGCTGTATTATATTGTGAGGCATAGACCTCGGTAAGGAGATTAGTCTCTTTTCAACCTGTTACCGAATCGCCAATCTGTGACTTGTATCACGTATAGGAGAATGGCTGTAAGCCGTATTTTACTTTACTCTGCGAAACTGAGCAACAGTTTTTAAAGTGAGGTACATCATGCGTTATATAGGATTAGACTTACATACGAATCAAATGACAATTTGTTATTTAGAAAATGGCAAATATAGTTATGATACACTGAGCGTGGACGAAATTGAGACATTTAAAAAGCGCTTATTGCCAACAGATGAATTAGCTGTAGAAGCAACCGGAAATAGTAGCTACGTCTATCGGCACTGTGCTGATCTGGTAGCTAAATTGGTGGTTGTGAATACGATGCAATTCAAGGTGATTACGAAGTCATGTAAAAAGACGGATAAGAATGATGCTAAATTATTAGCTGAGTTTTTAAGTAAAGATATGCTACCTGCAGCTCGGGTAAAAAGTATTTTAGATGACCGCTTACATAGTTTGGTAGATAGCCGAAATAAATTTATTGAGCTGAGAACTAGGCTCAAAAATAAGATTCATAATTTACTTAATCGTTGCGGTATAAAGATTAAGAAAAGTAGTTTAACCAGCATAAAAGGCTTGAACAAAGTCTTAGCTTATGAAGTTGATGATCTAGTTAAATTTGAGTTAGAGCAAATAGCTATGGAGATAAAGAATCTCAATGAACGTGTTGATCAATTTGATGACAAGATCGCTGAATTTGGCAGTAAGCTGCCGGGTTTTGAAAATGTATCCAGCATCAAAGGAATTGGCACTAATACAGCAGTAACCTTGCTTAGTTCAATTGGCGACATCAATGATTTTGAAGATGAGAAAAAGCTGGCAGCATACTTTGGGTTGGTACCAAGGGTAAATAATTCAAATGAAACAGTCAACCATGGTCGCATAACCAAACGAGGTGATGGCTTAGTAAGAAAATCGCTATTACAATGCGCATTAATAGCGATTAAGTACAATCAGAAATTATGTGGTTTTTACAACAAGATAAAAACTAAACGAGGTTTTGCTAAAGCAATCGTAGCCACGGCTAGAAAATTATTAACAATAGTTTATTACACATTAAAGAATGGTTGGTATTTCACAGACTTTGTAAATAATATTCGTGAAATCAGACCAATTGAAAAAAGAGTTTTAGGTGTTATCTAATTGAAAAAACGAAGTAGATTAGATAATTAATTTAAATTTGGTGTGTTTGGTTAGTAGAGTAACTTGACACATCATCATAGGAGTCTGTGTCTCGCCTAACGGCAAGTATTAGCAAAGAGAAACATGTAGCGCTTTAAATTGAAGATGTGCTAGAGTATATTATTCAAATCAGACAGTTATGGTCGGTTTCTCACTGGTGTTTATTACCCGTATAGGAGTCTGATTCTGATATTGACGTTATTAGCATTGGTGAAGCTCATAAATATGAGTTATCCCGTTCAGGAGATTGTAATTTATTTGTCTTATCAGGCCTGATTTGGATTTTATTTATAAGGAATACTAAAATGAGCACTCTACAAATAATTAATCCTAATGCGGCTGGAATAGATGTTGGTTCCGAATATCATTATGTTTGTGTACCAGAAGGTAAAGCAGAGCCTCGAGTTAGAAAATTTAGATGTTTTACTGGAGATCTAGAAGAGTTATCTGTGTGGTTAAAAGAATGTGGTGTAGCCACGGTTGCAATGGAGTCAACCGGAGTTTATTGGATTCCATTGTATGACATTCTCAGCGCACATGGTTTTGAAGTCTTGCTAGTAAATGCGCGTTATATTAAAGCGGTACCTGGTCGTAAAACCGATGTAAAAGATAGCCAATGGATTCAACAGTTACATTCTTATGGGCTATTACATGGTTCATTTAGACCGGATGATGAGACTTGTATATTACGTGGTTATATGCGTCAGCGTGATAACTTAGTAAAAGGGGCGGCAGTGCATATTCAGCGGATGCAAAAAGCTTTGGTACAAATGAATATTCATTTGCATAAAGCTATCAGCGATATAACTGGAATAACCGGTTTGAAGATTGTTCAAGCGATAGTAGATGGTGAACGAGATCCAAATAAATTAGCAGCAATGAGAAATAACCGGGTACATAATAATGAAGAGACGATAGCGGCATCATTAAAGGGTAATTATCGAAAAGAACATTTATTTACGCTCAAGCAGGAATTGGACTTGTACAAATATTATTGTCAGTTAATTGATGATTGTGAGCAAGAAATAAATAACTATCTGAACGAACATAATGATGGTGATAGTGGTGTAAATAAGCCATTCAATCTAAAAGAAGAGCTAACTAAAATGGCTGGGGTAGATTTAACCAAAGTTCCAGGTTTGGGAACCTTGAGTGTGGAAACGCTGATTTCGGAAGTTGGAGTAAACCCAAATAAGTGGCCAAGTGAGAAGCATTTTGCTTCCTGGCTAGGATTAAGCCCAGCAAATAAAATAACTGGTGGCAAGATTTTATCTAGTCGAACCCGAAAAGTGAATAGTCGAGCGGCTGGAGTCTTTAGAATGGCTGCTGTAGCGGTCGGGAAAACCAAGAATACAGCATTGGGTTCATTTTACCGTAAAATAAAAGCTCATGCCGGAGCACCAAAAGCCATAACTGCAACGGCAAGAAAACTAGCTTGTTTATTTTATAGTTTACTAAAACATGGCGAAAGTTATGTTGAAAAAGGCAATGAATATTATGAGCGTAAATATAAAGAGCGCTCAATTAAAAATTTAACCAAACGGGCACAGGAATTTGGGTTTAATTTGGTTAAATGTGTTAATGCTTAAATAAT
>JBIPMB010000200.1:0-3272 GCA_044369355.1 Gammaproteobacteria bacterium
ATGGTTCTTCAACTCCACAAATATACTTTGTCTTATCCTCAACACCTAAGATAATAACTCCACCTGCAGTATTAGAGAAAGAAACTACCGTGCGTAAAATCCCCATCGGTGAAGATAAATCTCGCTTAAACTCAAGCGTTTTTCCTTCAGGGCTGATCAGCAACTCATTAATATCCATACACGACTCAAACTTTGATGTTGTTTATAACTCTGCATTCTACTCTGAAACTAAGGCAGTGTCTATACTTCCGAGTAAAATATGGCTTTTCGTTCAATAACCGCGTCTCTCCAGACAAAACGTACTTGATTAGTCTTTCAAAAGCAGCTACTTCAAAATTTTTTGTTTAAAAACAAATGGTTAAAAAATAGAGTTCATAAGGACCACCCTTTTTTACTGTTCTAGCGGCCATAAAATGAGCTGATCATCCTCTAAAGTAATCCTCTTTTGTTAGCTTATACAAAACATGCTTTGACAAAGGATGATTCTTTGGCAATTTAGGATGCTCAAAATCACCATGAATATCTCTCTTTAAACCTATCTTTTCCATCACGCGTATAGAGCGTATATTGGCCGGTACTGTAAATGCAACGATTTCTGGAAGATTGCAATGTTTAAATCCATATTCTAGCGCTGCTTTAGCCCCTTCTGTGGCGTAGCCTTTGCCCCAATACTCCGATCCCAAACGCCAGCCTATCTCAACAACAGGAGTAAAATGAGCTTGCCAATCTACAGTATTAAGACCTATAAAACCCATCAATGCACCGGTTTCTTTAAGCTCGGCAGCCCAGGTCGTATAACCATGTTGCTCATCATGACGACGTACATATTGTATAAAGTCTTGAACTTGTTTTCTGGTTAAAGGTCCGCTTAAAAATTCAATCACTTTAGGATCTTGGTTAATTTGAAAATACGCCTCTTCGTCCTCTACTTGCCAGGTTCTTAAAATGAGTCTTTCTGTAGTAATAATGATAGTCATGATAAAATTTCCACTAATCTTTCTAGCTCCATTGCCGGATACAATGCAAATTTATCTTCTTTGTTAAGCTTTTGAAAAAAATTATCCAAAACCATGGCTATAGGCGCATATCGTTTGAGCGTCGCGTTCATGCCTGCAGGTAACATATCCATTTCGCTCGCTATAATCTCACGTAAACGCAATTCCCATTGCTCTTTGCCAAAAAAGGTAGTAACAATACATTGTAGTAAGTTTACAATGGCACAAACCTGATCATAACTCTTATGCTGTGTGAAAAATGTTTTTTCTGCTGCGGTTAATTCAAATTCTGAGAATAAAGACAAACCAAAATCTGTTAAATAGATTTGCTCACCGTCAGTGAGTATATTTTCATAGTGTTCATCAAAGTGTAAGAGACCTCGTGCGCTCATATCCTCATTGGTTGTTTTTAAGCTTTCATCTACCCAAGCAATAGCTGCTTCTGCCGTATTACCGCCTTTTAAAATTTTAGTACTCAACCAGGCATATAAGTTTTGTGGAATATATTCAACAAAAAAGACTATATGGGCCGCTACTTGATGCAGATCTTCAACTCGCTTGGAAACCACATCAAAATATTGTAAATCCTGACGGTATTTTTCCAGATCAGCATTAAATTGAATATTCGATTCATCAGGACAATTCGCCAGAATACGCCAGTGATACATCATAGGGAAATAAGCGCATTCGCCACTCAGTACCCATTCAGTCGTTATGGTATGTGCTGCCAACTCACGCCAAGCGTGAAAACCGGCCGAGCCTATGCCATACTGAAAACAAAGCGGCAAATCATAAATATTCGCCGTAGACATAAAATGCTGCGGTAACTGCTCTAAATCGGTTAAAGGTACTTTTTTAACAAATACCGGTGTATCTGCTATGTTCACTAAGGCTACTTTACCGCCTAGACCTGCTGGTATGGGCTTTGCATTCGCCAAGGCTTGTATAAGTTGTGCATCGCTAAAATGAGCAAGATGTATTGAGACTGTATCGTAGCGTTTGTGGCGAGGCTGTAATGTATTCATAACCATCCGCTCTGATTTTTGTAGGTTCTTCTGATATTTACTGTTATAAAACAATGAGTTAGATTAATAGGCTGTTCTAGTCATAAGAGCAGCTTAGTGGTTACCCTTAAAAAAGTCAATATTCGATAATATTGATCTACCCATTGACAATTTAGTAAATTTATATATAATATTTAAATATACTAAATAGGGGTTAGTTCAATGTGGTCAAAAACTTATAGTAAAACTTTTCAGCGCATTCAAAAAGCAGACATCTGGCGTATTTGGACTGATGTCAATAATTGGTCGCAGTGGCATGGCGATCTGGATTATTGCAAAATGGAAGGGCCTTTTGAAGTAGGCAATCATTTTATGCTAAAACCCAAAGGTATGCGTCCAGTAAAAATTAAATTAACTGAGGTAAAAACTGGTTACAGTTTCAGCGATTGTACTTCCTTTCCTGGTGCTAAAATGATTGATACTCACGCTTTAGAAGAAACTGCAGAGGGCTTAAAATTAACGAATACATTGGTCGTTACTGGGCCGCTTAAATGGTTGTGGATCAAACTAGTGGCGCAAAACGTTGCCAATACTGTTGCAGATGAGATGCAAGCATTGGTAGACCTAACACGGGCTAAATATGGCTAAGCTGCCCTTTGGTTTTGATAAACCCGAAGACAGCCCTGGTTTTTTGTTGTGGCAAACTACCATCACCTGGCAGCGGCACATTAAACAAGCGCTGGAAATCTACGACATTACACATCCGCAATTTGTCATTATGGCACTATTGCTGTGGTTTGAAGCACATCACTACGATACCACGCAAATTCTAATTACAAACTGGTCTAAGTTGGATAAAATGACGGTATCTAGTTCTTTAAAGAAGCTAGTATTGTTAGGCTATGTTCATCGTATCGAACACAAAACCGATACTCGTGCAAAAAGCGTTTCTCTAACGCCTAAAGGTAAAGATCTAGTGCGAAAATTGGTGCCTATAGTAGAAAGGATCGACGCGATATTTTTTGCTAAAACCTCCGCATCAGAGCAAAAAGGCCTGATTCATATTTTAAGGAAGTTAACAGAATGAGTGTAGAAAATAGCACCTCCCATTCACAGCCTGATTTCGAAATTAATTCTTTCCGACAGTCTATACCCATTATACTTCAAGATGCGAGATTCGCAAACTCACAGGTTACTCGTCCAAAGCCATCGTCGCCGTTGTGTCAAACACGCCGTCAATACATCCTTGTAGGCTCGGTCGCGACGTCCTGTC
>JBIPMB010000201.1:0-3261 GCA_044369355.1 Gammaproteobacteria bacterium
GTGGATTGTAAGTTATGCTGAGCTAAGGCTGCATAGACATCTTCGGCCGTCAAGTTATAAGCGGTTAATTTATCGCTGTCGACGTTGATGCGCATGGCATAAGTACGAGCACCGTAAAGTTGGACTTGGCCTACGCCATTCAACACCCCTATTTGTGGCTGTATTACACGCAATAAGTAATCATTCACGGCACCTGGGTTCATGGTATCGCTGATAAAGCCCAAGTATAGAACGGCTTTAGCGCTGGGATCATTTTTACCAATCACCGGTGTGAAGGCGTTTTTGGGTAAAACATTGCTTTTGGATGCTACGGCATTCGAAACGTCGGTTAATGCTTTGTCTATAGGGTAGTTTAGCTGAAAGTAAACGGTGATACTGCTCGTGTTTTGCGTACTGCTGGAGGTGACATAATCTATGCCGTCTACACCCGTTAAAGCATTTTCCAGCGGAGTGGTGATAAAGTTAGACATTAAGGTGGCATCGGCACCTGGATAACTGGTGGTAACAGTAATAACCGATGCATCCATTTTTGGAAATTGGCGTATGGTTAATTTAAAAAATGCCGCTAAGCCTATAGCAAGTAATAACAAGCTGACCGACATGGCAAATACCGGGCGGCGGATGAAAACATCGGTAAAACTGGTCATAGCTTAAGTCTCTCTTACTGTTTCTTTTCTGTAGGTGCGGTAACTGCCTTGCCATCTAACGCGGCGATTTCTATGGGTTGGCCATCATACTGAATTTTGATAATGCCGTCGGAAACCACTATATCTCCCGCAGACAAGCCGGAAGCAATTGACACGTCATTACCTTGGCGCATGCCTATGGTGACTGCAGTTTTCTTGGCGATGCCATTAACGATTTTCCATACAGCACCACCAGTGCTGTCATAGCTTAAGGCCGTTTGTGGAATGATGACTACAGGATGTGTTTTTAAGCTGTATAAGGTCACGACGGCATAACTACCGGGTAAGAGGGTATGGGAACTATTGGGTACCGAACCCCATAATGAAATGCTGCGAGTGGTAGCATCTACGGCAGAGTTAATAGCCGTGACTTGGCCATCGAAGCTTTTGGTTTGATTAGCACTGGAGACTATAGATATTTTTTGTCCTACGGCTATGTCGTCCACATAAATATCGGGGATGCTGAAATCAACGCGTATAGGATCGACCTGTTCCAAATCAACAATATTGGCCCCTACCGTTAAATATTCGCCCACGCTGACTTGTCTTAAGCCCGCCATGCCATCGAAAGGAGCGGTGACATTATATTGGCGCAGAGTTGCTTCAATATTTTGCACATTGGCAATGTCTTGTTGCCAATTGGAATAGGCATTGTCTACGTCTTGTTGTGCAACTACATTTTTCTTATACAAATTGGCGTAGCGTTGATAGGTTACTGAACTCAACTGCAATTGAGCTTTAGCTTTTTCCAAATTCGCTTCTATGATATCGGGATAAATTTGGATCAGTTTATCGCCTGCTTTGACCATAGTACCCGAATCAAAATAAATGGCGGTGACTTGGCCTTGTACCTGTGCTTTCAGCATAGCGCCTTTGAAGGTGTTGATGGTACCGGTAGATTGAATGGGGATATGCCAAGCATCTTGTTTGGCGGTCACGGCATTGACGATGACTCCGGGCATACTAGCGCCAGCAGTGCTAGGCGACATTATTTTTTTGACTATCATAATGACAATGATGGCTATGACGATAGCCACGATAATTTTAATGGTACGTTTGCTTATTTTTGGAACAGTCATCGTTTCTTTTCCTTAGTCGGTATAGTCTCAGCAATGAGTGGTTATGCTGTCAAGAATTGAAGAAAGTGTCAAGATACTTTTATAATCGTGAAATAAAGGTTCCAATGACAAAGTGCTTAGGAATAAGGAATAGGCCATCCATGAACTGAGCGCAGCGGTATCTTTAAAGTACAAAGGCAAATACTTGGGTGCGACAATGGTGCCTTCTTCAATTAAATTGGCGTAAACCCGTATATCTTCCAAATGCACTTTGCCTAAGAACAGTAAAGGGATGTGATCTAATTTTCCTTCGGCGATGGCCAAACGAATATAGTTAAAAATAAGGACAAAACCTTTGCAGTAGACTATGTCTTTGGTAAACGGCCCTAAATGCGGCAAACTACCCCTAAAAATGCGTACTGTTTGCTGATAAGCGCTTTCCATATCGGTACTTTTTTCCATATAAAAGTGGAATATTTCCATAAAATTTGCACCATTTTCTGCCATATACACCGCATGAATGCGATCGACTAAACGTTGTATGCGCTTTGGACTAGAAACAAAACTAAACATTTCTATCAAAATAGCCAAACCTTCCTGGAATAGGGTAGTAGAAGGAGTACCCTTGCTTAAAAAAGTACAATAGGGTTGGTTTTTGCCATTTAAAGTGGTGCCTACATGCACCCAGCCTTCATGCACTTCTAAAACTTTTAAATCGCGCTCGCTAAACAAAGCATTTTTACGTAATTTGAGTATTTCGGCACCAGCGGCGGCATCGGCAACGATACCATCGTCACTTTTGACGGTGATTTTTTCATGCGGATCGGTAAAATAACGCCCTAAGCGGTGCGATAAAATTTCTACCGCTTCTTTGCTGGTGTAACGTTTTTCGTCTTTCTCACTTTCCCAACTTTGTCCCAATTGTGTTAATGTTTGTGAAAGATTATCGGCTAAATCTTTTAGCGAGGGGCCGTTTGCGTAAAAGACATCACTGACGCTGCCATATAGTTCTTGGCTTAGCTGAGTAAACTGAGGTCGACCTCGGTGTACGAGCATTTCAATGGTAGTACGGTATTCCTGGCACATGCGGGTCATGATCATGCCTACGGAGTTAAAAGGACCTAATTTTTTATGGATTTGTTGTTCCAGCGCTATTAATTCTGCTTTGAGCTTATCGGCTTCAAAGTTTAAAGGTACACTAGTATAATAATCTTTAGTGACAGCAGGGGATTTTTTACCTTTGTGGGCCAAAAAATCTGCCTTGATTTGGTCATCCCATTTTACCGCATTGAGTATGCGTATGGGTTTTTGTAGAAAAACAAGTCGATCGGATAGCTCTTTAAGGGTATTTTGCAGATCGGTGAGAGAACTTTTCATTATTGCTCTTAAAATATGGGATATAGTTATATTATATACTGATTATAGCATGCAAGATGCTTGTATGTATCATGCCTTCCAGGGCTCAGCATTATAATTCATTGCTGGCTGGGTCCTGTCACGGCGACCTCCCCGTCGTG
>JBIPMB010000202.1:0-3244 GCA_044369355.1 Gammaproteobacteria bacterium
TCTCTCTCCCGTGGTCTAGACAACGGGGGTCACTTTACCCATAGCCACTGACTCTTCCCATCACGGTTATGGCCTGTTTCATCTACATATACACTGTTACTTTCTTTTACTATCGGCAATAACTCTGATACCGGCGCTTCTAATGCTGCATTCACCACTTTTTGCTTATTAAATACAGTCCCTAAGCTAATTTCAAAGTCTAACTGCTCTTTTAAAAACCTTTGCTGTTCTCGTCTTGATAAACCATATTTCGTTACCAGCTCTGACATAAAGCTCGTTAATCTGGGACCCGTTATGCCCCAGCTAATACCTTCTGGCAGCGATGCTATTTGATTTGCACAACATTTGTCGCAGCATCCTTTTTCCAACCGATATTCTGTTACCTGCAGTTCTAATTTCGGCAACTCATACACTTGATGGCGTAGATATTCCCCTGTAATGCGTATTTCTCCACCGCATACACACTGCTTTGGTAGAGCGCATTCTTCAATAGAATCTACCGCTTCGCTGGTTAATAATTCTCGATAATGACCTTTGTGACCTGGTTGGCCGCCACTTTGTTTACCGCTTGGTTTGTGTCCGTTTTGCTTTTTCTTCTTTTTAATGTCTTTTGACGGCGGTAAGGATGAGTTCGATGAGTTGCCATTCAAGCGTTCTTTTAAATCCCTATTTTCAGCTGCTAGCAGCTCCACTTTTTTTGATAAATCCGATAGTGCTCCCTGCAGTAGCCGTATTATTTGGTGACATTCTTCTATTGTATCTGGTAGTTTTTCCATAGTTCCCTTACCTTGTCTGCGTACAACCCTTATACACTCATCCTATCAGATTTTTTTCATTTGGGTAAGAGGGGCTGAGCTTTTACTTCTTTTAAATTTAAAACAGCGCCATCGTCTAACGTTAAATTGCCATCGTATTCAAACCAATTGGCTTGCGAGCTGATTTTAAAAGCCACTTGTTGCGTAGCCAACCGTTGCTTTATTTTATACGATTGTCCCTTCGGCCATTCAATAACCAAAGGTTGTGTTTTAGCATATTCTTGTAGTGCCGATAACACTTCCAATACTGCCTCGGGAGATTCCATTTCATATTCGACAGGTGCGCTTTCATAGTGTTTTAATACGGAGCATTGTTTCAAAACAGTGTGTACGTGTTGTTTTTCTTCCTCAAAGTTACGATTAACGCGTATGCGTTTGTCACCGTCTATTTCGCTTATCAGCATAATAATGTTTTCTTTGCCTTCTGCCGCTCTAAAATAGGCTGTTTCGTTTTTATCTAAAGGTTTAACCAACAACATTGCACGCACCCCTAGCGTGGTAGGCAGTAATTGCATATACGGTGTGGGATCGCTCGCAAATTCGGG
The DNA here is from genome assembly GCA_044369355.1 of Gammaproteobacteria bacterium. Classification (GTDB taxonomy): domain Bacteria; phylum Pseudomonadota; class Gammaproteobacteria; order UBA1113; family UBA1113; genus VFKP01. Next base: position 1,361 of record JBIPMB010000202.1, read on the forward strand.
GATGCCGACTTCGCTCATACTACTGTGTATTTTGATATCGTGCTTGGCATGTTGAATGACGGTTAAGATTTTATCTTTAGCATGAGCAGGTAAAGACTTTCCATCTTTGCCCAGCAGCTGTCCTAGAGCGGCATAGGTTTGATTAATATAAACAACATTATACTCAGATACGCTTTTCACTTCTAATATAATCCCAATCTCGGTGCGGGGATGTGACAGGCTAATAAAATAATTTTCGCCTTTTTGATCAATAAAGAGCTCGGGGTCGGTGGCTTTTAGCACAATGGGGATCGCCGGATTCTCTTTATGTGCAATATGCGGATGCCCTATCAGCGCTAACATGGCTTTAGGAAAATGAATATCGTAGGTATCTCTAGACCAATAGTTCTCTGATACAAAGACAGCTTCATCAATGACCTTAATGTCTTCTTGACTTAAATAAGTCAAGTCTGCTGAATCTCGCTCTTTCAGCGTTTGCCAACTGCGCATACGTCCTTTAGACCAAGTTCCTCTGGCTTGCATAATTTGTTCTAAAGCTTGAATTTGCTCTTTTTGCACATCAACCAACCACAATAAGCGCTTTGATTTTGGCACGTCCTTTTCTAAACCATCTGATTTTAACAACAGCGTTTCTAAGGCTTGCAAGGTATATTCCCAGTTTTCTTTAATGGGGATCACATTAAAAATATGAAAAGAAGGTTTTAATTTCTCTAAAATTTGTAAAGAAAACCCTAAACGCGATCCCGTTTATCCTGCTATACGTACTATTGTCATTGAACCGGAACCAGAACTTCGTGCTATTTTAAATTCTGTGTTGTCGGTTCAGAATTTGACGAACATTGTTTGTAATGCCAGTACGGTAACGGAAGCATTGGAATATTTTAAGCAAGAACGTCATGACTATTTTTTTCCAGAACTAGTGCTCATAACGGCTAAAATGACAGGTGAGGAATTGTTATCGGCTATACGCATCGCGAGCTTGCGAAGCGGTCCAGATGTTCAAGAGCTCATTTCTATAAGTACCACATTTTTTTATTAACTTTGCTGTAAATAATAGTTTCTTTCATTTATAAAAATTTTCCTGGATTGCGTCGCTTGCTCGCGATGACGGTTTATAGCATATGAATATTACATTGCTGCTGAATTTGGGTCATAGAGAATAATGAGTTAGCCACAAAGTATTATTACAAAAAAACTTCGATGATCCATTGATTTTAAGCTATCTACATGATATTGTGACTAGGTTAGTTGATAGAGACGGCGTGTTGTTTAGCCCTGAAAAGGGTATTCCATTACGTAGTACTCTATCTCCTTTTTTTGGAGCTTTGTATCTGATGCCTCTGGATGAGGCTTTCTCATCTGAAGATGTGTTTTACCGCAAGTATACTCACAGCAGTTGATTTTTAGGCGAGAGGACGCAAGTAACAAAGCCTAAGAATCAAATGCGAAGAGTATATAGCTGACTGGAGTATGAACTCCGTAACCGAGTTCGCGAGTATTATAGCAGCGCGGTCGCGTGGTATGGACGAGGTCTAGTAAGTTTTGAGCAAAGCGACAAAGGTGCCCAATTAATCGGGCGGTGTGTGGCTCATGGCAGTTGATATTAACCTGCCGATAGGATGTTTAAAATGAAAACTCAATCGTTCGGAAGAAGCGCGCCTCCACCCCGACTCAAACCTAATTACCTTCGATCTTTCGTTCCTTTTCTCTCTTTTGCGTTCCGCTCTCCCGCTGGCTCTTCATCGCTCAAAGATTACAGAGAAAATAGAGAAAATGGGGAAGAAAGAGATAATCCATTAGGTGTGTTCCCGACTGCAGGATTCGACGCTTTAAAGATTAAAAGTTCGACTTATAAACCTGACGGACCGAACAAAGAAGATTACT
>JBIPMB010000203.1:0-3230 GCA_044369355.1 Gammaproteobacteria bacterium
GCATATTTGGTGGCTGGCTATATTAGGATTAGTGTGTACCATAGGTGCAGTTATCTATAGATCTTTCGACTACGATATTGATTATTATGTCAAGGCGAGCGTAGTTGAAGCAATAGAAACTAAACGCCTACAGGCAATGGCAGGAGTAAAGCTATGAATGCTACAACACCGATGAGTGATCATCACACGCATCATTTTGATGGTTCGAAGAATGTATTCGGTTTCTGGCTCTACATTATGACGGACTGTATATTGTTTGCGACGTTGTTTGCAGTGTATGCGGTTTTACACACGCATACTTACGGCGGCCCGCACGCTAAGGAACTCTTCAGTTTACCTTTCGTCTTGACTGAAACCATGATCCTCTTAACCAGTAGTTTTAGCTATGGTCTAGCGATGTTGGCGCGTACCACCGGCAATAAAAATAGTGTGCTTCGTTGGTTGTGGCTCACGTTTTTTCTGGGTTTATCTTTCGTCAGCATGGAAATTTATGAATTTCACAATATGTACGTGGAAGGTCATACCTGGGCTACGAGCGCATTCTTGTCTTCGTTTTTCACTCTGGTGAGCACGCATGGCTTGCATGTTAGCATGGGTCTCATCTGGATGTTGACATTGATATTCCAAGTCAATAAGCATGGTATTATACCGGTGACTAAAACCAAATTAACGTGTTTGGGTTTATTCTGGCATTTCCTGGATATCGTATGGATTTTTGTATTCTCAGTCGTTTACTTGATGGGAGCAATTTAAGATGGCAAAACATGAACCTGAATTTGATGTAGATACGGGTGCTGCTTACGGTACGCATAAATCCTATGCCACCGGCTTTATATTATCGGTGGTTTTGACCCTGATTTCCTTTTATTTAGTGGGTACCGGTGCTTTCCCTAAACCCCAATTGTATATCATCGTAGGGGTATTAGCGCTGAGCCAACTTTTTGTGCAACTGGTATTTTTTCTACACTTAAGCACACATTCTAAAGCTTCATGGAATTTATTCAGTTTTCTCTTTAGTTTGATGCTAGTGTTAATATTTGTGCTGGGTACCTTGTGGATTATGTATCATCTGTATGAGAACATGGGCATGAATGCCATGTCTATGTAGGGAATGATAACTCAACAGCGTAATTACTCTAAAAAAGTACGAGTAATCACCATGAAACATCTTTCCATCATTAAGCCAGGAATCATTTTTGGTAATGTAGTTACCCTTTGCGGTGGCTACTTTCTGGCGGTACACAGTCACGGCTTCCATTTTTTAAATTTTTTAGCCAGCCTCCTAGGAATGATAGGAGTCATCGCCTGTGGCTGTATTTTAAATAATTGTATCGATCGCGACATAGATAAATTGATGGAGCGTACTAAAAAACGTCTGATAGCCACCGATAATTTATCAATCGAAATAGCGCTGTTGTATGCGCTGGCTTTTGGTGTAACCGGTTTCTTATTGCTATATTTAGGCACTAATGGTTTAACGTTGCTCATTGCGATCATTGGTCTATTGGCCTATGTGGTTACGTATACTTTGTGGTTAAAACGCAGCAGCGTGTTTGGTACCGTGATCGGCGCCGTGTCTGGGGCCGTGCCGCCGGTAGTAGGTTATACCTCGGTAACGGGGCAATTTGATTTAGTCGCCTTTGTTTTGTTTTTAATTTTATTCTGCTGGCAAATGCCACATTTTTTTGCCATAGCCATTTGCTATCGTGACGATTATGCCAGTGCTAGTATTCCTGTTCTGCCCTTAAAAAGAAGCATGGCTTATACTAAATTTAATATTTTAACCTTCGTCATTTTATTTTTCTTAGTCACTATGCTATTACCTATTTTAGGCGTTACACATGTACTGTATTTGGTTACAGCAGGCCTTGTGGGAATTATCTGGATAGGCATGAGCCTATGGGGCTTTTTTGTTGAAGATGATATTGTTTGGGCACGAAAATTGTTTCTTTTTTCTATTATCAATATTACGGCGCTGTCGATAGCGATGGCGGTTTAACGCTATCATGATAGCAACCATTTTATGGACCTTATTAACCTTAATTTGTAAATGGTTACCGCACACCGCGAATTACTCCCCTGAAATTGCCATGACAGTTTATCTAGCTAGCCGCTATTCATTTTTAAAAGCGGGCTTATTAACTTTAGCAGTTGTGGAAATAGCCGATATAGGCTTATCCGTGTTGCATGGTTATCCTGTTTTTGGCCTGTGGTCTGTAGTTAATGCCATCACATTATTGTTGATTATTGCACTATTTGCTAACTCTAGCTCGAAGATGCGCTGGTTCAATTGTATCGCCAAAGTTTTTTGCGCTAGTCTTTTTTTCTGGCTATTGACCAATCTAGGCGTATGGCTGAGTACCGAGTATTATCCTATGAACGTACAAGGTTTAATACTCTGTTACGACATGGCACTGCCATTTTTACCCGCACAATTGTTATCGGGCGTTGTGTTTGGCGCATTGTGGGCGATGGCGGGTTATGTTTCTTTAAATTCTAAAATCGTGCATTCTATTGCGCACTCAGCAACATGAATTAGTACGAATAGCAAATATCTCTACCCAAAAGTAAACGCATAAGCCTCTAACCCAGGCGCATTAACCTGTATTTCCAACAATCCATTCGCTGCGGTTTTTTGGTCTATGAGTTGATACAAAGTATGTCTATCTACGATCACAGTGCCATTGGGAGTGACGGGTTTGCCATTCAATAACAGCGTTATGGAAATGGGTTTACCGCTGCTACTGCCCAGTACCAAAAATACTTTTTGTGCATTGAAGTTTAAGCGCAGCTTAGAGTCATTACCCATAGTAGTAATTTTATCCGCAGCGACTTGCCATTGACCTTGCAAACTCCAATGGTCACTGGGAATAAATGCAGGGAAAGCGTAGTTGTAAGTGCTATCGGATTGCAACTCGGCATCGTTGCTAAACCGTTCGGCGCGTTCATAGCCTAAGTAAGTTTCAGGTGTTTGGTTGATATTCAACTCTTCTGTAGCACCTTGTACCATAGGCATCTTGCCGGATACCCCCAACAGTGTTTGGATATTGTGCTCGGTAATATCGTAATCACCTTCACCAAAATGTGTGTAGACGACTTGGCCGTTTTTATCGATGAGATAATGAGCTGGCCAATATTGATTGTTAAAATCACTCCACGTAGATAAGTTACTATCAACAGCGACAGGATAGCGAATATTATATTTAAACAATGCGGCTTTGTTATTATCT
>JBIPMB010000205.1:0-3214 GCA_044369355.1 Gammaproteobacteria bacterium
AAGCGATGGAAAAAGCCTAGATACATTCTTACGTGATAATCCGCACGATGTTATCGTTTCCAGTTTACCTTTTTATTGTAATCTTGCCGTTGCACAATGCGCCAAAAAATTTAATCTGCATTATTTTGACTTAACGGAAGATACCGAAGTCACGGCTGCGGTAAAAAAAATTGCTGAAGGCGCAAGCACGGTCTTTGTGCCGCAATGTGGTTTAGCCCCCGGATTTATAGGCATAGCTGCACATCATCTTATGAAAAAATTTTCTATTTTAGATACGGTAAAAATGCGTGTAGGTGCTTTGCCGGTGAATTCTAATAACGCGCTGCAATATGCATTGACCTGGTCTACGGATGGTTTAATCAATGAATACGGTAATTTGTGTGTAGCGATTGTAGCTGGCAAATTGATGTGGGTTAGACCTTTAGAAGGGTTAGAAGCAGTAGGATTAGACGGCGTGCAATATGAAGCCTTTAATACTTCGGGTGGTTTGGGTAGCTTAGCTGAATTATATCAAGGCAAAGTGCGTACAATGAATTATCGCACTTTACGCTACCCCGGACATTGCAAGAAAATGCGGTTTTTAATGAATGATCTGCGTTTAAATGAAGACAGAGCTACTTTAAAAACTATTTTAGAGCGTGCACTTCCTAAAGTTTATCGGGATGTAGTATTAGTTTACGCTTCCGTTTCTGGGCACTCTGATGGAGTGTTTTTAGAAGATAATTTGGTTTACAAACTGTATCCTAAGGATATAGCGGGCCAACGCTGGTCGGCTATACAAGTTACGACAGCATCGTCTATTTGTACTATGGTCGATTTAACGTTAAATGGCAAAGGCCAAAAGAAAGGGTTTGTTTACCAAGAAAATACTAAGTTAGAAGATTTTCTAGCGAATCGTTTTGGGCAGTATTATACGCACAGCGCAAGTTGAGTATATCATTTAATAATCAGTGAGAGAAACCATCAAATTGGTTTTTAAACTCTAATGGCTGTTTTACACAGAAAAATTTTTCCATGGTACCGCCTGTACCATGAATACTGAGGGTACCATAACCCAATAATCGCCCCAATAAGTTTTGATCCACTTCGATACTTTCAATCTTACTTAAATTCATTCCTATAACCTTCAATCGTATAAGTCCCAATTTAAAGACAATACGCCGATTGGTAAGACAAAATTCCGATGTGTTGAATTGAATGATCGGTGATAAAAATAAAGTAAAGATTGCAAAAAAGCTTATAAAAATAATCCAATGATATGTGGTTTCACAAATGATGTGTTCATCGTTGACTAAATGCTTACGGATATATTGACTCATGGTAATCTAGCTTCCCTTAGTTTTTTAAAATCATAACACAAAATAAAGGACTTAGCATGAAAAGCGGACCTTCCGCGGCAAAGTAGCACAATTTTTAGTCAGAAGATAAAGTATAGTAGCTACTCGCTCCTATGAAATAACTATGCTAGCATAGAAATAGCCGTCACCGTCATCAATATAATCACAGGAGTTTTTATGAAAACCATTTTACAACAACTCAATTTAACCGATTTGAACGATGGTGGTTGTATAGGCGGCGACAAATGGTTAGCGGCGAGTGCTAAATCTTTAGATTCTCTGAATCCTTCCAGCGGCGAACGTTTAGCGGCTGTTAAATTAATCGATGCCCAAGATTATGAAAAAATTATAACGGCTGCGCAAAAAGCCAGTGTAGCATGGCACAAAGTGCCTGCTCCCAAACGTGGTGAATTGGTACGTTTGATGGGCGATGCCTTGCGGGTGCAAAAAGATGCTTTGGGATCTTTAGTGGCTTTAGAAATGGGTAAATCCAAAGTAGAAGGCGATGGTGAAGTGCAAGAGATGATCGACATCGCGGATTTTGCGGTAGGGCAGTCGCGTATGTTATATGGTAAGACGATGCATTCGGAGCGCCCTAAGCATCGTATGTATGATCAGTGGCATCCACTCGGGGTAGTCGGCGTCATTTCTGCTTTTAATTTTCCGGTAGCGGTATGGGCATGGAATGCTTTTATAGCAGCCATTTGTGGTAATAGTGTAGTGTGGAAACCATCGCGACAAGTGCCGCTGTGTGCTATTGCGGTGCAACATATTTGTAATGCGGTGTTAAAAGCCCATAATTACCCGCCCATTTTTTCTGTGTTTATTTCCGATCGCGACATCGCCGAACAATTCATACACGACGAACGAGTGGCTTTGGTTTCTTTCACGGGTTCAACGGCGGTAGGTCGTCACGTAGCCGAAGTGGTGAGTAAGCGCTTCGGTAAAAGTTTATTAGAATTAGGCGGCAATAATGCTATTATCGTCACGCCTTCAGCCGATCTCAATTTAGCCGTGCCAGCGATCGTATTTGGTGCTGTGGGCACTGCGGGACAACGTTGCACCACCACTAGGCGTTTAATCATTCATAAATCATTGGCAGCGACTTTAGTGCCACGCTTGGTAAAAGCATATCAACAAGTGAAAGTGGGCGATCCATTAGATAAACACAATCACATGGGGCCGTTGATCAGTGCCGATGCCGTCAAAGAGTATGAAAATGCTATTGCCGAAGCGCGAGAGTTAGGCGGCGAAGTTTTGGTAGGAGGGCATAGAATCAATGGTAAGGGATATTTTGTAGAGCCTACCATTATTCAAGCACACAACGATTGGCCCGTGGTACAACGCGAAACCTTTGCGCCTATTTTATATGTAATGACTTACGATACTTTGGATGAAGCCATTGCCTTACACAACAATGTCAAGCAAGGCTTATCCTCGGCGATTTTCACGCAAGATGTGCGCGAAGCAGAGCAGTTTTTATCGGCCTGTGGCAGCGATTGCGGTATAGCCAATGTCAACATTGGTACTTCCGGGGCTGAAATTGGTGGCGCTTTTGGCGGCGAAAAAGAAACGGGCGGCGGCCGCGAATCCGGTTCCGATGCATGGCAAACCTATATGCGGCGTCAAACCAATACCATCAATTGGGGGAGTGATTTGCCGCTAGCGCAGGGGATAGAGTTTAATCTTGAGTGATCTACACTAATCTAACCGTGCCGTGCTATAATTTTGTAATTATCTACACCTGTGAAATAAATTCTTATAGCGCGACGCTACCCGACCGTCATATATGGACTCGCCCGCCGATGCAAGTGTAATCGGTTGTTAATGTATAAGGTCAAAATTGCGGTCATATATCCGACTTCTAGGAAGGCTAA
>JBIPMB010000060.1:0-11447 GCA_044369355.1 Gammaproteobacteria bacterium
AGGCCTCCGGCGCGCGCAGGCACGAGCACGACGGAGAAGTCGCGTGACCGGGCCCGGCCAGCTAGAAATTATAATGCTGCGCCCTGGATTTAATCGAACCGCGAGAAATTCTAACGATATAGCCCTGGATATAGCAGAGCATAGTCACATAAACTTGCTCTTATCCACCGCATAGCTGCGCGCGGTTTCTGCTGCTACTACTTGGTTTTGCACCAATTCAGCTAAGTGTTGATCTAAGGTAAACATTCCTTCCTCGCGCCCGGTTTGTAATACCGATACCATCTGTGCGATTTTATCTTCGCGGATCATATGCTTTAACGCCGCATTGCACACCATAATTTCTAATGCTGCCACACGACCACCCCCTTCTTTTTTTAATAAACTTTGTGCGATGACCGCATTTAAAGATTCAGACAGCATCGTGCGTATCATTGCTTTTTCTGCCGCAGGAAAAACATCAATGATGCGATTGATCGCTTTTGTTGCTGAATTGGTATGTAACGTTGCCAATACCAAATGGCCCGTTTCGGCAGCCGTCATGGCTAAACGCATCGTTTCCAAATCACGCAGCTCGCCAACTAAAATAATATCCGGATCTTCACGCAAAGCAGAGCGCAGCGCTTCATTAAAACCACGCGTATCTCTACCCACTTCACGTTGATTGATTAAAGATTTTTTACTGTGATGTATAAATTCAATTGGATCTTCTATGGTTAAAATGTGATGATACCGGTGCTCGTTAATATGATCAATCATAGCCGCCAAGGTGGTTGTTTTTCCCGAACCTGTAGGACCGGTCACCAACACCAAGCCACTGGGTTTATCGACCAAGGTGTTGATAATCTCGGGTAAGCCTAATTGTTGCATAGACAGTATCGTCGTTGGAATGGCACGAAATACCGCCGCCGGACCGCGTTGTTGCTGAAACACATTGACCCTAAAGCGTGTCAATGCAGTTATGGTAAATGAAAAGTCTATTTCCAAGTCTTTGGCAAAAGATGCACGCTGTTCTTCATTCATGATATCCTGTAACAATTGGTTTAGTTCCAGTGTCGTTAACGGCGGATGGTCTAGCGTTTTTAATTCACCATCCACGCGTAGCAACGGCGCTAAGCCAGCGGATAGATGTAGATCGGATGCGTTGTGCTCTATGCAAAGCGCTAATAATTCGTTTACATGCATAACTGTACCTCCTTTAAAATAGTGATAGTAAGATTATGAGTGACATCGCTGCCAATATAAAAATCGTACAACAACGCATTCAAGCTGCAGAAAAAAAATTTGCGAGAACAGCAGAGACTATCATGCTATTGGCTGTAAGTAAAAAACAATCCATAGAAAAAATAAAACTGGCTGACGCCGCGGGCTTGCATGCTTTTGGTGAAAATTATGTGCAAGAAGCGCTGCCTAAAATAGAAGCTCTGCCACATTTAGAATGGCATTTTATAGGCGCCATACAAAGTAACAAATGCGCTCCCATTGCCGAACATTTTTCTTGGGTGCATGCACTCAGCAGCGCTAGCATTGCACAACGCTTAAACAAAGCCAGGCCCATTGATGCCCCACCGTTGAACCTTTGTATACAAGTTAATTTAGAAGGCAGCAGCAACAAGGCCGGCATTGCCCCTAATGAAGTGTTAGCATTAGCCCAGTTGGTCATGACTTTGCCCAAGTTGCGTTTGCGCGGCTTAATGACTCTACCCGAACCCAGCACAGCCTTTGAAACACAACGCCAACCCTTTAGGCAATTGGCGCGTCTTCTGCTAGACTTGCAACAGGCGGGTTTGCCGGTAGATACTTTGTCTATGGGCATGTCCCAAGATTGTGAAGCGGCTATAGCCGAAGGGGCAACCATAGTGCGCATAGGCACTGCTATTTTTGGAGAGCGATAACCAGTATTACTCACTGACCTGCACGTCCCGCAAAGCCCAGATTGGGATGCAGGCTTGCCTGGTGTTTGAGGTAAAAAAACGGAGTTTATATGGGCATAAATGAGTATTTTTTAGCGAAAATTTACAGGCAAGATGCGCCCAAAAAATGTGCGCGAAAAGCGCGAAGCGCGGCGAACATTTTTGACGCACGCCAGTGCGCCCGAAGGGCGAAGCGCGAACGGAGTGGGTGTTGAGTCCATATGGGCTTTTTTTAAAAATGGAGCGATTATAATGCAACATAAGAATATTACTTTTATAGGTACTGGCAACATGGCCACCGCCTTAATACGCGGTTTGATCGGCGCTCATTACCCTAGTCAGTGCATCACCGCGCATGATTTAAATCCCGATAAGTCACGGGCGCTAGCAACCGAATTGGGCATACGCCATGAAGCCGACTTTGCTCTAGCAGTTAAAAATGCCGCTATTATTGTGCTGGCCGTTAAACCGAATGGGATTGGCGCCGCTTGCCAGACTTTAAAAGATCATCTACAACATAAACCCTGCATTATTTCCGTTGCTGCTGGCGTGCAATTAGCTACCATCGCTCGTTTCTTAGAAAACGATGCCTTGGCCATGGTACGCAGCATGCCTAATATGCCCGCGTTGATCAGTTGCGGCGCCACCGGATTATATGCTAACGCGAATGCCGATCATGCAGAGCGTCAATGGGCAGAATCCTTGTTTCGTGCTGTAGGCATAGTACATTGGTGTGATAAAGAAAATGCCTTGGATGCGATTACTGCTTTGTCCGGCAGTGGGCCTGCGTATATTTTTTTAGTAATGGAAGCGATGCAAGAAGCAGCTATGGCTTTAGGCTTAGATGAAAATCTTGCCAAAAGTTTTAGCATTCAAACTGTATTAGGCGCAAGCCGTGTTGCTTTAGAAACGATGCACCCATTGGCTGAATTACGCAAACAAGTCACCTCCCCCGGCGGCACCACTGAAAAAGCCTTAGAAGTTTTTGAAGAAGGTAATTTGAAGGCTTTGTTCGCACGCGCCATAGAAAGCGCTTGCAAACAAGCAAAAGTGTTATCTACTCACTACGATAATACATAGAGGAGTTATTATGTCGGTATTACAAGCTGCTTTACTGTTCTTATGTCAGACTATTTTTACACTGCTTATCATCGTATTTCTATTACGTTTTTGTTTGCAACTCCCGGGTACAACACCGCGTAATACCATCACACAATGGATAGGTAAAATTACGAATCCTGTGATAAAGCCCGTACGCACTATCTTGCGCGTTTGGAAAGGCGTGGACAGCGCTGCATTTTTAATCTGTTTATTGTTGATCATGGCTAAGGTATATGTTTTGGGTTGGCTTAAAATTGATGAATCATTGCCGCTGTTGAATGTATTTACTTTTTCTTGCGGTCAATTTTTGCAATTTATGGTGCAATTGTACAGCATTGCTATTATTGCTCAAGCGGTGCTGAGCTGGATTAATCCCGCGCCCAATGCGTTGAGCAATGTGTTATACATTTTAACGGCACCCATGTTGAATTTTGTGCGACGGTTTTTACCACCGATTGGCGGTCTTGATTTAAGTCCAATTCCCGTGTGGTTAGGCTTACAATTGATAAATATTATGGTTGCAGCGCCGATTATGCGTGCTGCTTTGTGGATGTTTTGATACTCTTCATTGCTATGAGTAAGTTCAATCGCTTAGAGCTGCCCGGCCGTACAATTGCGAACCAGCGAGTCACGGATCTATAATAGAGTCACTATAAGATGGTGTTTGCGGAATGATAACGTTGCGTGAAACCAGGCGAGCGCAGTGTGGCAATCCAGGAATCTTAGGTAGTAAAAATGAACTTCTCGTATAGAGAAACGTATAAAACACTGTGGCACATATAAATCCAGCGTTGTCACCCCTGGATTGCTTCGCAAGCTCGCAATGACGAGCCTGCGTAATGCAATACATTCATAGGACTACTAACAAGCTACTTCTTCTCTTCCACTACTACAACCTTCACGGTTGCTGTTACATCTACATGTAAATGCAATGGAATATCATATTCGCCTACAGCGCGTATAGCGCCATCGACTAACTGCACTTCTTGTTTCTTAACCGCTATACCGGCATCGGAAATAGCGCGGGCAATATCACGCTCAGTCAAAGAGCCATACAGCTTGCCTTCACTGGCACGAGCAGCAATAGTCACCACTAATTCAGCTAAAGACTTAGAACGTTCTTCAGCATGCGCCAATGCTTTTGCGGCAGCGGCTTCAAACTCAGCACGTCTTTGTTCAAAGTCGGCCAAAGCTTTATCGGTTGCTCTAACTGCTTTGCCATAAGGGATCAAGAAATTACGGCCGTAACCTCTACGTACCTTTACCTTATCACCCAGACTACCTAATTTATGTACTTTTTCAAGCAAAATGATTTCCATTGTGCACCCCTGTTATTCGTGTTGATCGGTATAAGGCATTAATGCCAAGAAACGCGCGCGCTTAATGGCCAACGCTAATTTGCGTTGAAACTTAGCGGAAGCACCCGTAATACGGCTAGGCACGATTTTGCCCGTTTCAGTAATATAGCGGCGTAACACGTGCAGCTCTTTGTAATCTATAGCGCTGACAGCAGATTTTTGAATTCTTCTCATGTTTAGTCTCCTATTCGCTTTCATCTAATTCAGGCATGGGTGCTGCGGCAGCGTGGGATTCCCCCCCCATCATGACAGAAGGTTCCGTTATAGCCCTATCTTTGCGTATCACTAGGTTACGCAAAATGGCATCGTTAAAACGGAAAGTATGGGTTAATTCTTCCAAGGCCGTTTCTGTACATTCTATGTTCATTAACACATAATGCGCTTTGTGTACCTTGTTGATTTGGTAGGCTAATTGACGGCGACCCCAATCTTCCAAGCGATGTACAAGACCACCGTCGCGGGTAATCACACCACGGTAACGTTCGATCATCCCCGGAACTTGCTCGCTCTGGTTAGGATTGACTAAAAAAACAATTTCATAATGTCGCATAAAAGCGTTCCCCTTATGGTTGCATACCCCGTTGTGGGGCTTACAGCCTTAAAACACCGTGCTTTAAGGCAAGGATATCGTTATTGTATAGTGGTCTAAAAAGGCACAGAATAACGAAAGTGGCCTATTGTACAGATTGCCGCAACTAAATACAAGAGGCCTCTAGAACAGCCCTTTCACCCGATCAACCGAATTACATCTCTACAGAAAAAAGCATTAACGAGCAATACACAAATACATTTTCATGTTTGAGAAATATCTGCCGACTACCCCCCTAATAATATATGTCCATATTAAATTAAATTGGCATTCTACAGTGCCCAAAGTAAACAGCCTACATGTTGCTAACTCCTGTATTGTTTGATTAATAAGGGTATCTTTCTATTCTGAAAATCAAATGATTCCCCAGCGTATTTTTTTATAACCAATTGAAATGTTTAAAAATTTACTTTTAAAAAAATACTTTCGCTGCTTATGGTTTTGTGCTAGTATCGTTGCCGTAACAATAATTAAAAAGACATAGCTGAAGGTAAGAAACTCTTATGGACAAGAACACGTTCACAAGGATAATAATTAAATTGAATTTTATAGAGAGGTAAGTTATGGCTGCTAATTCCCCCGATATGCTTATTGAATCCCCTAATGTTTATTATATCGTTTTAACAGATGTCGATGGCAATCCAATTACAAGTGATAAAATTGAGATTCAATATCTTCCTCAAATAGATGAAATTTCAAGGGCTCTTATTAGTTCTAGAACAACTCAAGGTTCACTATTAATGCGAGATAGAACAGGCGCCTATTACATTAACAGAAAGCTAGACGGAAAAGACATACCCATCCCTGTTTGGGCGACTAAACAACAGCGAAAAGAGAAACAGGCGCCAACATTTTGTTTCAAATTAGCGCGGGTTGCTCCACAGGATGATACTATACTTTATTTTCGTGCTGCAGAGATAAAAGGCGTGCACAGTGAAGAGAGGATTATTTCTCAACTCGATTTCATAATACAAAATGTTTCTTATCACCTCTCTTTAAATCAAGACCGCAAGATTCGTTTAGAATCACCTGTACCAAAAGAAATTAAACCATCAGACAAACGAATTTTTATTGATGCTGATGCTGCTCAATATAAATTTTATGCCATAGATGGCACGCTAAAAGAAGGAACTTTACCAGACCACTTACGAAAACGAAACACCCCCTTTAGGCTTTTTTTCCGTACTCCTTTACCCAAAGCAAACGAAATAAAAGAACCGGGAGTTTATCTGGATGAAAGCGGTGGTTTTCTAGTTTGTACAAAAAATGATGAAGTAGAATTAGGACGATTGCCCTCGAAACTGATCTCAGAAAGAGAGTCACGAGATGTATATCTAGGTCGTAGAAAGGCTCTTTTAGATAACAAAGAAAGAATTTTAAGTTATTTCGCCAATCAAGAACTGATTGCTCATAAAGGCACTCCTAGTAACAGCCATTTAAGTTTCAAAGATCTTATAGAAAAGACTTTAATGCGCAGTGAATATCACAGTAAAAAAGAGATCGCACTGCGTCGAGTTTATACAGACACAACTTGGACAGCATGCAAAAATTGGGGAACCGATCCAGGCGTCGATCCTCTAAGCATACCCATTTTTGTCGAAACCAATCCCGCAGCTAAAACTTATGGAGATTTACTACTATTGGATCAATCCTTAATCCCAGAGATACAAACTCAAGGCATTGAAGGGATCACACCTTACATAGAGATTAAATACGATACCAGCACTCAGAAGATTTGTAAAATAAGCATTCATTACCCAGGAGATGACAACAAAGGAACAAAAGTAGACTACGATTTAACTCTTGAAGATCTGCATCAAATGGCCGACCATTCAAATCCACAAAAATGGCTTGCAGAAAAATTAGAAGAAGTGCTTGCGCGTTCTGGCCATTTCCATGTGCCAGATTTCACATCCGTTGAAAAAGATAATCTACAAAACTTTACACTAAAGGGAAATGCCAGCGAAAACTCTCCCACCTTTGTTACTTTCAGTGCCACTGTCACCGCTCGCACTGCTAGCAAAGAAGTTTCACACGTGGAAGCTGGTGAAAGAGCTAAAGAAGGTATTAACGCGGCAAAACAAGACTATGACACAGAAGCTTTGAGATTCATTTCTAGATCAAAAGAAAAGAAAGAAGAAGTAAGAGATGTAAATTCTGCAATAGTACTAGAAGAAATAACATTATCAGAAAATGATGGATCTGAAAGTGCTGATTCTAAAGGAAAAGAAGAAGAAATAATATTATCAGAAAATGATGGATCTGAAAGTGCTGATTCTAAAGGAAAAGAGAAAATCAATAGTACGGAACGTATAACAACGCGCGAAGAAAAAACCCCTTTAACAAGCGCTGCATCGCTGCGAATAGCGGCCGATTCATCGCTTTATCAATTTGAAACTCATGTTGAAGCACAAAAGAATACAGTCGCCATCATAAAAGATAAAGAACAAAAAACGACATTAAACTATAGAGTTACATCTGCAGTTGTTTGTTGCAGAAAGATAAATGCATCTAAAGAAATTAAGTTAGCTGGCATAAGTTCTCTACAAGAAGAAATTCTATTTGCAACGCTGGATCTAGTATCAGAGTCAGCATTAGATGATAATTCCAAACTAGCCCTTAAATTCGACATTGCAACAAAATCGCTCCCTCGTTTAATATTGCGCACAATAAATTCTCTACAGGAAGTATACAAGCTTAATAGGCAAGCACAAGAATTGGGGCCTATCAACTCAAAAATCACCAATTTGCTTCATAAACTAGCGAATAGTCCTTTATTCGATGAACAAAATATAGTACGGCTGCATATTATTAACATGCTAGAAGATTTATTGAAACTAACTGCACATTTAGAGTGTACTTTTAATCAGCGCCTTCAAGAGGCATTAGTTACTCCTTTAAAAGAACAACAACGAACAAACATCAGGGACATAAGGGATTCGTTAATTGGAGCCGATGAGAAAATTGCATTAGAAAATTGGAATAAGTTTATACGAGCCATAATAGCTATGAGCCCAGACAAATCTATTTTTAAGGAATTAACCTCTGCACCACTTTACCTAAAGTACGGCGAGCGTGATGTAATCAATCCAAACTTGTTCCGTATATTGCAAGATCTAAGCTCAAATAAAGCGTTAAGCGATCCCATAATAAATGGGAATATCTTTGCTGTTCGCAGTAAAATAGAATTACAATATCAGAGAGATATTGCTAAAGCAAAAGAAACTAATGCATATGAAGCTGACATGAACCTAAGATCACAGCTTGTAGCCGCTGTGAAAGAGCTAAAAAGTACGGCAGAAAAATTGATTAAGGCAAGTAAACCAAACATTTTCTCGAGCAAGACTCATGCTGTAAGTACACGGATGAAAGAAGATGAGCGCATTGCAGCTGAGCTTCGCCTCAAACAAGAACAAGCAAATAAGCGTCTTTCGAGACGTTCTAGCATCATGCAATCCAATGTAAATATTCTTCCCTATGCGCAATCATCTTATGATGAGCAAGTGCAAATTTTTGCTACCTGGTTAAAGGACGATAATAACCTAATTGACCTATTACAAAACGATGAAGAAAAAATTTCTACATTGAACAAAATGTTATCAATAATTTTAGGTAAAATGCGCGAGTTTTGTGCTAAAAAAGATGGGAACCGTTTTAAAAGTGGAACGTTTAACATAAATGTAACAGATGCTTTTTTTAGAGCGATGGACGAAAAATGTAAGGAGATAGAAAATTTGCGTGCACTTATTCTGAAGTTACCAGAGCCTTGGCCAGATGTAGCCGTTGATTTAAGTAGAAACTCTTCTTCGTCTGGTAATGAAAAATCGGATGGATCAGAAGAGGAAGAATCCGAGAACTCCAAATCACAAGAGAAAGAAGAAGATAAAACCGACACAATAGATCCTCCGCCTATGAACGATGCGCCACCACCACTACCAACGCGTGAGGTAAAAGCAAGCTTTTCTTCTTCATCTAGCAGCAGCTCTTCAGCGCCGAAACTATGTTCAGATTCCAAATCCGGCGGTTCTTCTTCGTCCACCAGCGAAAAATCAGAAGAGAAAAAAGTAGCTGAAACCAACGTAACAGCTAACCCAGCTATAAACGATAACCAACTAAGCTCATCTTCTTCGTCATCTTCTTCGTCATCAACTGCAGCACCACCGCCACCACCACCACCACCACCACCAAGTCGTGACGTAAGGCCAGGAGCAAGCCCTTCTTCTTCGTCTAGCAATGGCAACTCAAAAGAGGCACAAAAACAAGAAAACCAACCATCACAAGAGGAAAAAGAGCTCGGGGACCAAAAATCAGAAGGGGAAACCAACGTAATAGCTAACTCACTACCACTACCTGCGCACGAGTCAGAAACAAGCTCGTCTTCTTCGTCTAGTAGTTCATCATCATCTGCAGCAGCAATATCACCACCACCACCACCGCCACCTCCCTATAGCTTAGGTACTGCAGCTGATGAGTCAATTGTTACACTATCATCCAAACTTCTTCCCAAAGGCGTATTGAAAATGGAGAGTCGCGGTGATTTACTTGCTGCAATTCGTAACCTTCAGAAAAATGACGATAGCAGCAGTTCTTCTTCTGATGTTTGTTTAAGCAGTATTCTTAAAAAAGCCCCTTCTCCAACATTAAGTAAACGAGATACTATAACAGCTGATCCTAATAGTTTGGGGGGGGTGCTATTTAATGCAATAACATCGCGTCGAGATGTTCTAGATGAACATGAAACAAGAAATAGCGATAATGAAGAAGAAGAGTGGTCATCTGATGATGAGACAGTACAATCCTCTGCTAAAAAGCCCAATGAAGAAGAAAAGAAAGAAACTTCTAGTAATGATCCTATAGAAAAATCTTCTGAAAAAGATCTGTCAAGCGAAAGCACGCCATCTGTGGGAACGAGCCCTTTTTCTCTATTTCATAGTGGGAGTAATAGCTCCACTCAGGGAGATCTTCAAAACTCTTCCTCCCTCTCCCCCTAGATAAAAATCTTCCCCGCTCTTGCATCAGCAAGGGCGGAAGGTTCTTTCTTTACCCAAAAAACTCTCTCAAAAACCAATCCTAAGCTATTGACAAACACCCCAAAATCGGCAACAATCTGCCCTTCTTAATGGCTATGTAGCTCAGCCGGTTAGAGCGCGGCACTCATAATGCTGAGGTCGGTGGTTCGAGTCCACCCATAGCCACCAAGTTCATGTTCGATACCATCCCATAAAGTCCAAAAAGCCCTTTATTTTATAGCGTATTCCTGTATACTATGTCCAATAACGTCCTAAGAAGTCTGCCACCATTTTAGCTCAATTGGGGGCAGATTTGGGGGCATAACGTTATCTAGAGGTAGGAGATGCCCCCAGATACAAGAGAAACCGCTGTAAATGCATGGAACAATAGCATGTTAACCGCGATCCTAAATGTAAGAATGCCAAGCCTAAAGAGAAGCCTTACAAGCTAGCCGATGAAAAAGCACTCTACCTCGAAGTCATGGTCAATGGATCAAAATATTGGCGATTTAAGTACCGTTACAATAACAAGGAAAAACGCCTTGCTTTGGGGGTGGTATCCTGAAGTTAGCCTAAAAAAGGCTAGAGATAAGCGTGACGAAGCGCGTAAATTATTAGCATCGGGCGTAGACCCAGCCGAAAACCGGAAGGCAATGAAAGCCGCACAAGTTGCCGATGGCGAAACATTTGAGGTGATTGCTCGTGAATGGTTTGCTAAGAAAAAAGACAGTTGGGCACCATGCCATTCTGAGCGCATTTTACGTCGTTTAGAGGCAAATATATTTCCTTGGCTTGGGAACCTACCCATAGCCAATATTGATGCACCAAAATTGCTAGCAGTACTGCACCGTATTGAAAGGCGCGGTGCCCTAGAAAGCGCTCACCGCATGCTACAGACTTGTGGGCAAATCTTTCGTTATGCTATTGCCACTGGCCGTACTGAACGCGATCTATCTGTTGATTTAAGAGGCGCTTTGTCTTCAGTCAAAAGCAAGAACTTTGCTGCGATTACTGAACCAGACAAAATTAAGGATTTACTACAGGCTATTGATGCCTATCCAGGCAGTTTTATCGTACAGTGTGGCTTAAAGCTTGCGCCGCTGATTTTTGTGCGCCCTGGAGAATTGCGCATGGCTGAATGGCAAGATTTTAACTTTGATACAGCTGAGTGGCGCTATACCACCAGCAAAACCAAAACACAGCATATTGTACCCTTGGCCACACAAGTCATTACTATTCTGAGGGAATTACACCCCCTAACAGGTCATGGCCGTTATGTTTTCCCCTCTGCCAGAACACCCAATGGTTCCCGCCCGATGTCAGACGCAGCCTTATTGGTGGCTCTAAGGCGTATGGGATTCGGTCAATCACTACCGGCTAAAGCCGGTAGCTTGGTAAACGCTTACAAAGCGGATTATTAGCTTAAAAGCTAGTACTCCGATATCTTGAAATTATCATCCTTGTGATGCATTTCTTGATT
>JBIPMB010000272.1:0-3207 GCA_044369355.1 Gammaproteobacteria bacterium
TAGTCTAGTAAAGAACCGCTTAACATTATGCCTAGCTTAAACGCCATAGAAGTTAAAGAATTTGAAACCATCAAAATCGAGTTAAAAAAACTATGGGATGATTGTAATATCCCTTCCCTTGAGTCAAGATTCATACCTAAAAGATTAGATGGGAAAAGAGTAGACTTAATCCCTTGGTTATCAGGTAGTTTTGATAAAAAGACTGTAGACAATTTGTTACAATTCCAAACCCTATCTAATCAAATTACTGAAAAATTACTTGATAGTAAAAACTCTGATACAACTAAGGTTAAGAAGTTAACAGTTTATCGGAAAATGATTGCTGATTTATTAACAGAAGACTATCAGAAAAATAGTTACAATTTAATTCCTTATGCTCTTTTTGCTTTTCCAGATAACGGGGTGATAGTATCCAAAATTAATCGTGATTACACTAAAGATGTACAGTCTAAAAACACGGGTGATAATCGGATTGGCATTACAAAAACCATCTTAAATCAATTAATAGAAATAGCTATTAATGATTTAAAAAAACCTATAGGAACTAATAAAGATTACGCTTCTAAAATGTTGGCTATAGAGCTTTTAACTGGTAGAAGACAATATGAAGAAATACTCTCTAAAGACTGTTTTATCGAGTTTGAAAATAACGGTTTTTTCCGTGTTCAGGGTTTGGCAAAATCATCACAAATCAAGAAAGAAACCGCTTTTCAATTACCCTATCTAGGGTTAAACTATCAACAATTCGATGGTGAGATAGCAGAATTGTTAACCACAAACCTTAAATTATTACGCTCTTTTGTTGCTGAAAAATCAGAGTTAAAAACCCCGTTATCCGTGCTTTTAAATACTCTAATCATGCAAGCGTCCCTAGCACATGATAACATCTTAAAACCTGTAAGACAATCATCAAACTTAGAAATGATAAACGGAAAAACACATATATTCCGTAAACTTTATGCTTTTAGTTGTTATGTATTCCTAGATACTTGTAGAAGTAATGAGTCACAATATTTTGCTGAGATACTAGCTGAGGGAACTATAGATGGTACAGGGTATCTAAAATTAAACGATATCACCGCTAAAAGCTATTCTATATTCCGATTAGTAGAATCACTGTAATTTTTTGTAATATACTTTAGGAGTAGTCTAAAAAATTACTCCTATTAATTAAAATAATGCCTAGACAAAATTTTTCTAAAATTGAAACACTACCAGAGAATGATTTAAAAAAGATTCAATCCCTAGCTAAGAATGGGTATAGTTTTAAATATATCTTTTCTTGGTTACAGGAAACGGGTTTTAAAATTGCTGAAAAGACCGTGCAAAACTGGCATAAAAAATATTTAGAATCTATTGCCAGTGATGATGATAAAGCTAAACAAGCGTTAAAAGCAATTGATAAGCAAGATAGAGATACATCCCCAAACCCATTAATTGATAATCCAAAAGACCTAGAACTGATTAGAAATGAATGGAATATACCAGATATCAAAATACTAGATACTAATCCTGAAATGGCTATAGGAGCAAGCCAAAAATTAGCTTATGATTTATTTATAAGTGTAGGTATCCTAACTAAAAATCGGTTAAATTTACATCAAAGAGGTGAGGCAAAATTCCCTATAGAACAAATCAAAGCGTTAAAATTATTATATGAAATTTACGCGCCTTTGATGGGTGTTAGTGAGTTAGTTTCACCTAACGCTGCAATTAAAAGTTTAGAATCTTACGGATATAACTTAGAGGGATTAAAAAAAGCTGATGAAACTGCCGATTAATTTAAAGAACCAAAGGAAACTACAAACTAGG
This sequence comes from Gammaproteobacteria bacterium, assembly GCA_044369355.1. Lineage (GTDB taxonomy): Bacteria > Pseudomonadota > Gammaproteobacteria > UBA1113 > UBA1113 > VFKP01. The sequence continues at coordinate 1,813 of JBIPMB010000272.1, forward strand.
GAGAATTTTAAGACTAACCTACCTGATACATGGGAACAGTTTATAGCGTTATTAAAAATCAAATCAGGAGAATCTTATAAGCAATTTAGAGCTTATGACTATCAATCAAAGCTAATTAGCTTATGTGAGTCTGAAAGTACAATCCTAGCGATAAAATCAAGGCAACTAGGAATTACCCAAACCATAGCAAGCTATTTTTTATTCAAAGCGTGTAAAAATCCTGCTTATTCGGCCGTTTGTTTTAGCCGTTCTCAAGATGATGTAAGCGCCCTATCTCGCCGTGTTAGGGATATGGCGCTACAATTACAAAGCTATGGGATTGAATTATTAATTGATAATGTGGGATTAATTAAGTTAAAAAACTTAGGAGAGATATATTTTAAAAATTCATCAAAAGAGGGAAGTAGAAGTTATGACTCTATATCAGATTTTTTATTTGACGAAGCTAGTTTTGTTCCCACAATTGAATCTATTTATAGTGCTAGTTCAGCATCATCTAGCATGGTTTCAAAGTCTTTAAAAGTGATTGTTAGCACACCAGGTAGTAAGTTGTCATGGTTTTATAAACAAGCTAATTTGAATAGTGATAAACCGATTGATTTAACCTGTAAACAAGTTGCTGATGGGAGTTTACCGCCGTTTTATCATTACAATGAATCTGGTTTGTGTAAAGTATTCATACACTGGAAAGCACACCCTATATACTCATTAAGGGATGATTATTTAGAGTTTAGGCAACAGCAAGACCAGACTTCTATAGAAGTTATTAATCGAGAATATAACCTAACTTTTGAAGAGATAGAAGAGCATGGTATTTTTAACTCTAAGATAATTCAATTATCAGCTATAGAAACATCTATAGAAACACCCTTAGACGGTGTGGAATACTATCTAGGGATTGATACCGCTACAGTAGGGGATGATTACTTTGCAGTGAGTCTTTTTCGATGGGATAATGTAATATTTAAACAGTCTTTATTGTATCGAGATAGGAAAAAATCTATAGAGTTTTATCTGTTTAAATGTTCTGAATTGATAGAAACATTTAAGCCAAAATGCGTAAGTATAGAAACTAACTCTATAGGAGAGGGATTCTATCAGCAATTACAGCAAAATTACCCTAACGTATTCTTTAATAAAATTCATACATCATCTAATAATAAAAGTACGATGGTAGGTAGTTTACAAGTTTGGATTGAATCCAAGAAGCTAACACTGTTAAACGATGATAGAGTTAAATTTGAGTTCTTAAACTTTGTTAGAATAGGGCAACAGTTAAGAGCTAGTAATGGGCATGATGATATTGTAATGTCTAGCGCATTTTGTCTAGCAGGTTTGATTTTATGCCAGAATAAGTTAACAAAACCGTCTACTATACCTATAGGATATTAATGA
>JBIPMB010000206.1:0-3206 GCA_044369355.1 Gammaproteobacteria bacterium
TACCCTTGCTTTTTCACGGATGTATAGGTATCATTCTACCACTTTGTTAGGGCTTTGTCCCATGCGAAGAGTAATACTCAGAGCAAATGCGAAGAGTAGGTGACGGGGTATAGCGCAGTCTGGTAGCGCGCCTGCTTTGGGAGCAGGATGTCGGGGGTTCGAATCCCTCTACCCCGATCAAATTTAGACTTGTAGTTAGCGCATTTACCGCTAGGTTTTAAAGCGCCCGTAGCTCATTCGGATAGAGCATCGGCCTTCTAAGCCGAGGGTAGCAGGTTCGAATCCTGCCGGGCGCACCAAATGCTCAAAATTAAAATGTGAAGAGTAAGTCATATATTATGGTGGACGTAGCTCAGTTGGTAGAGCCCCGGATTGTGATTCCGGTTGTCGTGGGTTCGAGCCCCATCGTTCACCCCAGCTTGGTACCATAAAGATGTATAAAAAAATAACCGCTTATTTAATTTTAATCTTTTATTTGCTTACAGCTCAAGCATCCCAATCTCTAGGCGATGTTTCTCAAGCTGCTTTAGAGCCCTTAACGGGCCTTAAAAAAATCATAATGGCCGTTAGTCTAATCACAGGCATTGCTTTTTTGATGGGAGCGATCATTCAATATAGAGATCGTAAAAATCCTATACAAGTACCCCTTTCTAAGCCAATTGTTTATCTTATTTTGAGTATAGTGTTTATTGCTATGCCTTACTGGACACAACTTTCAGAGAGTGCAAAAGTATTTTTAAAGTGATGGTGCCGGGGGTCGGACTCGAACCGACACGGTGTTGCCACCACCGGATTTTGAGTCCGGCGCGTCTACCAATTTCGCCACTCCGGCACGGAGGAGGAAGAGAGCGTGTGTATGGTAACAGAATTTAAAACAAAGTCAATACTCTTTTTTCCCCATGCACGGATCTATTGTAGGGGCGCTTCGTGAAGCGCCCTGATAACAAAGCGCTTCACAACCATTACACTCTAATCCATAGTCATGCGCGTTGATTCTGGGCGGCTCGCGAGCCGCCCCTACAGCCGCTCCTACAAATGACTTTCGGAATATTATGCAGTTATTGCCCTAACATCCCGCCTAAACCGCCGGGCAGATTACCGCCTAAGTGACGCATCATTTTGCTTAGGCCACCTTTAGCCATTTTCTTGAACATTTTTTGCATTTGTTCAAATTGTTTAAGCAATTGATTGATGTCTTGTATGGAAGTACCGGAACCCTTGGCAATGCGGCGTTTACGTGAACCATTAATGAGATCAGGGAAATGGCGTTCTTTAGGTGTCATGGAATTAATGATGGCTTCAAAGCGAACCAAGCTTTTATCGCCTAACATTTTTTCTTTCACATTTTGAGGCACGGCGCCCACACCGGGAAGTTTATCTATCATCGATGATAATCCGCCCATTTTTTTCATTTCTTGCAATTGGCTTTTGAAATCTTCTAAATCAAAACCACGGCCTTTATGAATTTTTTTGGCGATTTTAGCGGCTTTTTCTTGATCGACTGAGCTTTGTACTGATTCTACTAAACTGACTATATCACCGCGGCCTAAGATACGCGATACAATACGTTCGGGATAAAATGGTGTTAAAGCTTCTATTTTTTCACCCGTACCCATAAATTTGATTGGCTTGCCAGTGAGATAACGCACGGAAAGAGCCGCACCACCGCGAGCATCGCCATCGGTTTTGGTTAAGATGATACCGGTTAAGGGCAGTTTTTCGTGGAAAGCTTGCGCCGTTTTAGCCGCATCTTGCCCAGTCATGCTATCGACTACAAACAGTGTTTCCGTTGGTGATACTGCTTTGTGTAGACTTTCTATTTCATTCATCATGTCCTTATCGATGTGCAAACGCCCAGCGGTATCGATGATGACCACGTCTATGCTTTTTTGTTTGGCCGCTACTAGAGCAGATTGAGCGATTTTAATAGGAGAGTCAGTATTAGAACTGGGATGAAATTCAGCACCAATTTGGCCCGCTAAGGTTTCTAATTGCAATATAGCCGCGGGCCTATAAACATCTACACTGGTTAATAAGACTCTCTTTTTATGCGTTTCTTGTAAGAACTTAGCCAGCTTAGCGGCGGTGGTGGTTTTACCAGAGCCTTGTAATCCTGCCAATAAAATAACGGCGGGGGGTTGTACGGCTAAGTCTAAAGTTTCATTTTTTTCACCCATGACTAAAATCAATTCATCGTGAATGATTTTAATTAAAGTTTGTCCTGGAGAAAGGCTGCGCAATACCTCATGGCCCAAAGCGCGCTTTTTAATATCGTTTAATAGGTGTTTGACCACACTTAAGGCAACGTCGGCATCTAATAGAGCTTCACGAATTTCTTTGAGGGTATCGGTAATATTTTTTTCGGTGATACGTCCTTGTCCCGTTAATTTATTGAGGGTAGAGCTGAGCTTTTCCGTTAAAGAATTGAACATAATAGTGTCTCATTGCTTATAATGAGCTCATTATACTCAGCCTTGCTAGCGGGTACAAGCGGTCTTGCCATAAGGTGTAAGTTCTTGCGATAATGCATTTTGTGCGTTCATATTCAATGGAGCTAAAATTTGCACAGTTTAAATGCAGTTACTTCGGGTATCATCTTAGCGGGGTTATTGCTGGTATCCGGTTTTTTTTCAGCATCAGAAACGGCTTTAATGGCGATCAATCGTTATAGATTACGTTATCTGGCGCAAACCGGGGTATCTTCTGCCAAAAGAGTTCTTTTTTTGCTCAAAAAACCGGATCGTCTATTAGCAACCATTCTCATTGGCAATACTTTTGCCAATATCGTTGCTTCGGCGGTTGCGACTATGTTGGCTATTCATTTTTGGGGAGAGGTGGGAGTTGCTATCTCTACGGTCGTATTGACATTATTGGTGTTAATCTTCAGCGAGATCGCGCCCAAAACTTTGGCCGTTACCCATTCGCAGAAATTTAGTTTTATCGTTTCTGGGCCATTATTACTGATTTTTTATTTACTGTATCCCATAGTCTGGTTAGCCACTAAAGTTTCAAATGGCTTATTGCGCCTTTTAGGGGTTAAATTACAACATGCCCACAGCGATCGCTTAACATCTGAGGAATTGCGCTCTGTAGTGGCTGATTCCGCTGGCAAAATAACGGAACATCACCAAGAAATGTTGTTGCGAATTTTGGATTTAGAAAAAATGACGGTGAATGATTTGATGATTCCACGTAATAGGATCGTT
>JBIPMB010000310.1:0-3206 GCA_044369355.1 Gammaproteobacteria bacterium
CACGCCCGCCCAAACGCATTGCGGCGATCTGGGGTTTGATGATCAGCCCTTCACTCAAGAACAGGACGGAACCGTCAACATTCCCGATCGGCTCGTGTGTGGCGATGATTAGGTCATCGCTTTGGGGTGTGTGACTGTACCGAGACGCGAACGTGTAGCGAGCGTGATCGCTTTCATCCCATCGGTAGGCAATGCCGATATATCGACCATCGAGGCCACGCACAGCCCCGGCAATACCCGCCCCGTGTTTGTCCTGATCCGTAGACCAGAATCCAAAATGCTCGATCGCCGCGTCGTCAAAACCGCGTCCGTGCAAGGTTTGGCGGTGTGATTCGGTTAGGGGCGATCGGGATAGCTCCGCACTGATTTCGCGGTGGCGTCGATCGTAACCGGGGGATTGTGCCTGCTGTGCCAACCGCTTGCGGTGCGTCTCCTCCGCACGGTGCTGGATTAATGCCTGATAGCCGTCGCGATCAAAGTCGGTGTTGTCAACCCAAAGACCGGCGATCTGTTTGGTCGCTTTGTAAATCTCTTTGGGGCCGCAGTCGGAGGAATAGCAGGCGAACTTACCTGATTTGGCAATCGAGAGATTATCGCCGCCACAGACGGGGCAGATGTACTTACCGCGTTTTTTCGGGGTCGGCTCTAGGTACTCGATCAAGTCGAGCATTTCCACGGGGTTGAGGTTCATCATGCTGCACCCTCGATCGCCGTCCAGCAAGCTTCAACCATCGCAAAAGCGTCGGCGTGACAGCACCACCGGGATGCGTCGCCGAACAACTCAGCCGCCCGCTGTGCCTCCCCGATCGAGAACCCCGGCAACGCATACCCCCAAACCTGATTCACGAGGCTATATCGCCCGGTCGCCAACAGCTCAACCGCCCAGCCCGTAAGCGTTTCAGGGCTTGACGGGTCAATTGTGATATAATTATGAGAAAGATTTTCAACGGCACGGGAGGCCGTGTTTGTGCCATTGTTGGCAACTTTTGCGATACTGATCACATGACGAATGCCCTCGAATGGCATTTTTATCGGCTCTCGGTGTTGGAAGATTTGAGGCCGGTGAACATTTTTTCCAGAAGACCCATCTCGACTCGCAATCGGGGTGGGTTCTTTTCTTTCTGATTTAAAAGTATGGGAGAGGCCAGCACCTGTGAAGCTAGCCCCCTAAGAAGAGTTTACCCCGATTCGCGGAAAGCTAGCCGGGGCAAAGGTTGTGGCATTTTTTTGCCACAGCTATTTAGTGGGGTGGCTTAGGCGGTACTGCTGGGTCAGGTCGGCCAGCAGTGACGCCAGCTCGAAAGCTTCGTGAACCGATTCAAGTTCGAGGCTTTCATCGCACGCGCCTGACTCGATCGCGGCATTCAATTTTTCCTTGACGGCATTCGCAAGCACGGCGAGCTGGCGCGGGGTGGTGTTAGTCGTTGGGGTTGGTGTCATGTCTATATGATGTTTGGCGTTTGTCCTGGATCATCACGTCGGCGAGCAAATGTGTCGCGACGCTCGCGAGTGGTTGGCCGCGCAATTCCGCTTGCTCTTCCAGCCATTCACGAAGCTTGGGAGACAAAGAGATTTGAAGGCGAGATCTTTCTACCGGGTCAGACATAGGAGAGCAATATTGGTACACACACCTATTATCGTCCGATAGTCAGCAGCCTTAAAGATGTTTCCCTAGTGGTTCTATGTTAGACCCAAGAGGTACAGAATGCTATAATATCCACATACGAACGAAACAAGCACGAACCGAGCAAAACACAGCCAATTGAAGGCGGAAAGCTTCGATTTAGTGCTGATAGATTCGTTCGCCCCAAATTCGATTAAATCCCCTCAAATAGCCACGCTGTACCGGCTTGAGGGCAACACAGAAGCCAGAACCCGGACAATAACGCCGATGCTTTCTGATGCAGATTTGATCGATAGCTGACCATATATGCACTTATTTGGACTAGACGGAATGAAATTAGTTTTCGACTTAGGGAATGGCTACGGAAAGCTCGTAACCCCAAGCGGGTTAAGCGTTTCGCCCTCATGGGTTGCGCCAATTACCGATCGCACTCAGGCCGGTAATGCTCGTGTGATTGAGTATGTGTCTGGGTTGTCTCCGCATTTATCGCGTAACGCAATGTTTGCCGGTGGGCAGGACGCGGCTACGTTTCTTCCCCAAGCATCCCAACGGGTTGGCGACTATTCCGACAGCACCGGCAAAGCAAAACTGGGTCTTCAATTGCTCGCCTCCGCACTGCCTAGCGAATCACTCACGATTGACGAGCTGGTGATTTCTTGCCCTGACCTGGACATTCACACCCCAAACTTACGAGCGGCGTTCTTGGGTTCCCACGAGTTCCGCTCAGTGGGTCAAAGCTACCGGCTCAACATCGAGAACGTGAAGGTAGTGAATGAAGGGTTAGGCGTTGCCGCGTATGCCCTGCATAGCTGTCAAGTGAAAGACGCAAGCGGCTATATCGTCGTTGTGGATGTCGGCTACCAGACCGCCATTATGTCGGCATACACGGCAAACGGTGATGAGGTTACGAGCCTTCGCCACAGCTCTCAACACGGGGCAAGCACGCTGTATCAAGCCGTCGCCAATGACTCCGTACTACGTCAAATGCTAGGCCGTGCCCCGAAACTTGCCCTCATTGAACAGGCATTCCGTGACCCAGCCCGTCGTTACGGGAAAGGTTCGGAAGCACCCCAAATCGATACGATTTGCCGTCGCCACCACGACCAATGGCTCACAAATCTATTCACGCCGATGTATGAGCGGCTGAAAGATTCCAGCGATGAAACAAGCTCGATCATCCTGGCTGGTGGCGGGTCGAACCTTGCCTTACCGTTGCTGTCGGTTTCCCGAAAGTTCACCAAACTCGACCGACCTCAAGACGCAAATGCTTTGGGATTGGCGATCGTTGCCGGTATCCAAATGCCTCAAGCAATCGCTGCGTAAAGTCCGTCATTTTCGATAAAGTCCCTCATTCTCCCCAACAAAATGGCACTCAATCTCACCCGTGAAGCTGACCAGCTCATCACCGACTACATGCGTCGCGAGGCCCTGCCAAGCAAGGCTAGCGCTGTGAATCGGTTGATCATTCTCACCCTAGGGTCAGCTCCCCAAACACCGACACAAACACCGGCACAACCTCAAGCGGTGACACCCGCTGCAATGCCTGTAATGCCTAGCTTTGGTTCGCAATTCAAGCTCTAAC
>JBIPMB010000255.1:0-3188 GCA_044369355.1 Gammaproteobacteria bacterium
GATTATCCAATAATAAGAACAGTAAGAAAAGTTGATGGCAAATTTTATATTCAAATTCTTGCAGGAGCATTTCCATACTACCATCCACTAGTTCATGAAGCAGTTTTAAGTAAACTTGGCATTTTAGAAGGACCTAATGGTGTTGGATTACAATGGAGAAATGCTATCTGTAACAGTGCAATTAATTGGTATAATTATGTTGCTACGACAAAATGGACATGCACTGTAAAACATACAGAATTTGGCTTGAATTTACCAGATTATTTAAGAATACAAACTTCAAGTGTTTCTTCATCTGGTAAAAAACCACCAATAGTAATAGGTGGAAGTGCTAACAAAGAAATTAATATAATTACAGTTCCAAGGGTTCCACCATTACCATTTGAACTGGAAGACGAACAATTTGGTGGTAGAACAATTGCTCAACTTTAAATTTTAAAAATAGGAAAGAATATGAGTAAACCATTTAATTCAAATTACGGAATAGATCTTGGTGAACTTTCTGAAATACAAATTCAGGGAATAACATCCAATACAGATCAAGTTTTAATATTAAAACCTGACGGAACTGGTAAATTTTATTTACAACCACAATCAATTGCAAATTCTGCAAATTCTGGTATAATTTATGGTTCAACAGGTAATTCATATTTACACAAAGAAGTGTTTACATATAATATGAACCCAACAAGTAGTTATGTAAATATTGCAACATTTACAATAGATCCTGGAGTTAAGAATAAAATATATCTAACAGCAAAAGTTGATCTTATTGGTCAAGCAACTGCAACACAAACTTATGATTATTATCATTTTACTACTGGTTATAATATAGTTTCAGATGTGAATGGTGATAATTCAGAATACTATTATAGACATATTCCTAGTCATTTTTCATATCTTTATAGTAAAACTACAAATGATGCTACATGCAAAGCTGTTGGTTCTGATAAACAATTTCAAAATTTTTCTACTATACCTTCCAATAATACATTAATTCTACAACCCAAATTCTCTACAATTACGAATCCATTAGTAACAAATTCCTATCCAAGAATAATATCCAGTATAGATACTAATGATAAATTGCTATTGACATTCCAAGCAAAGAGTATAAAATTAACTACTGAAAAAATTGATTGGTTTGGTTCAATTGAATTTTTTGTTTCTATAGTATAAAGGAGATTTAAATGAAGGTTAAGTTATTTGAAATTTATAGTTCTGTCCCTGTTATGAATAAAGTATTGGAAGCAGAATTGCCAGTCAATATAGCATTCCAATTAACAAAATTACTCAAAACTCTAAATGAAGAAGTAAAGGTTATTGAGGAACAAAGAGTAAAATTAGTTTCAAAATATGGAGAAAAGGGAGAAAACGAAGCAGTTTCAGTTTCAGAAACTAATAGAGATGCATTCTTGAAAGAATTTAGCGAACTATTAGACACAGAAATTGAGTTAAATTGGACTCCCATTTCGGTAGAAAAGGTATCTTCGTTGAATTTATCAACAAATGATATGTTAAAAGTACAATTCTTATTTGCAGATTGATACTTTTTTTAAAAAATCAGAAGTCTCCTCTTTATAAATAACAGATAAAGAGGAGATTTTTTTATGGCTAAACCAGCCAGCAGAGAACAATTAAAAGAGTTTTGTCTTAGAAAATTAGGACATCCAGTTATTCAAATAAATGTGGACGATTCTCAAATAGAGGATCGTCTAGATGATGCTTTGCAGTTTTTTGCAGAATATCATTTTGATGGTGTGGAAAAGGTCTATATGAGGAAACAAATAACCCAAACCGATATGGATAGGGGTTATATTGATTTAAAGGAACCAACAGCAGCAAATCCGAATACAGTAGTTCCAATAGTAGAAGCACCAGCATTAGATCCAGATGGTAGTTCTATCATAAGTGTGACTAAATGTTTTCAATTATATGACACTTTAGGTGGCACTGGTATGTTCGATGCAAGATATCAGATTGCATTAAACGACTTATACGGACTCAGAACTAATACCTATAGTCAATCTATGATAACATATGCTATAACCAGAAGTCATATGCAAATGTTACAAGATTTGTTAACACCAGAAAAAACACTAGAGTTTAGTAGAGTTACAAATAGAATATATGTCAATATGGATTGGAAAGCCCAAGCATATTTGGGACAATATATCATGTTTGAGGGATATAAAATATTAAATCCTGAACAATATACTGAAATTTATAATGATAGAACTTTAAAACTTTATACAACAGCACTAATAAAGCAACAATGGGGTTCCAATATGATGAAGTTTGGTGGTATGGAATTACCGGGTGGTATAGTTTTAAATGGTGCTGAAGTATTCCAAGAAGGAACTTCAGAGGTACAAAAATTAGAAAACGAGATGCAAGCTAAGTGGGAACTCCCACCTCAATTCTTTGTAGGATAAAATGGCAACAAATCCATATTTTAAAAATCAAGGTTATAAACCAACTCAAAATTTGATAGAGGATTTATCAGAGGAAGCTATCAAGGTTAGTGGTATTGATGTTGTTTATATTGTAAAAACAACAGATAAAATAGATTCATTATTTGGAGATAATCAATTAGGCAAATTAAAGAATGCATTTTCTATAGAAATGTATTTGAAAAATGCTAAAGGATTTGAAGGAGAAAGAGATATTGTTAATAAATTTGGTATGGAAGTAAAGGATAATGTTACTCTCGTTGTATCTAAAAAGAGATTTAGAGAAGAAGCATTTAAATTGCCACAATTAACTGGAAGATTATATCCTATGAATAGACCAATTGAAGGTGATTTGATTTATCTTCCGTTATCACCAACATCGGATAATTTATATGAAATTAAGTTTGTAGAAAACGAAGATGTTTTATACCAACAAGGGGATTACTATACATTTAGACTAGATTGCGAGTTGTATAAGTATTCTATGGAAGATATACAAACTGGTTTCAGCAAAATTGATGATATACAAAGTGAATTGGTTAAAACAGAGACAACAGAAAAAGACGGAACATATATTTTTGATAATAAGAAACCAAATGATAATTCACTAATACAAAACGAATCAGATGATATTATAGATTTTACAACTAAAGATCCATTCTCAGAAGGTAATTATTAATGTTTATAACATTCTATCATGGTACTATAAGAAAATTAGTGACTGCTTTTGGTACA